>DATLQY010000654.1:0-3767 GCA_035534975.1 Pirellulales bacterium | reverse complement strand
CCGTGATGTCGAGGGCGTACCACTGGGAACTGGTGTAAGTGCCACCACCGGTCGCGTCGATCTCCGTGCCGATCAAGTGATCGTAGACGTCATAGACGTAATGCACGTGGCCGGTGAGCACGCTGCTGTTGTTGTAATAATCGACGTCGGTCAGGCGGTCGCGATAATCGTAGGAATACGTCGTGAGGTAATCGTTCGCCGGCGCCGATGAAATGCGGGTGCGGATGACTCGGTTGCCTTCATGGTCGTACGTGTAGTCGAACGTACCGTCGCCGGTAAGCTGATTGTTCGTGCCGGTCGTGTAGCCCGTGTTGGTGCGGTTGCCGTTGCTGTCGAAGCTGTAGCTCTCGTTGGCGGGCTGGTGGGTGCCGGTGTAGCTTGCGGCCGTCACCTCGTTGGTCGTGTTATAGCTGTAGCTGGCCGATCCATCCACGCTGGACGTGAAGCCGGTCACGCGGTTAGCGGCGTCGTAGCTCCAGGTCAGATCGTCGAGCGTCGTGCTGGAGTGTTTGTAGTCGATCTCGGTCAGGCGGTTTCCCGCGTCATAAGAATAGGTGCCGTACGCGATATCGGGGTGCGGGCTGGACGTGGTGGGATCGAAATCGAGCACGCTGGTGATCTGGCCGTCGAGGTTGTAGGCGTAGCCCACGCCCTTGGGCGCGACGCCGTTGCCACCGGTCTGGCCCTCCTGCGTGGCTTGCAACAGGTTCTGATCGGCGTCGTAGGTGTAGGCGTTCAGGAAGTCGGCGGTGCCCGCCACGGTCGCGGTGAGCTGCGTGCGGTCGCCGAGCGCATCGTACTGGCTGGAGAGAACGACGTGAGGGATGTTTGGTGTGCTCGAGTTGTCGAGGCTGGTCACGCGTCCCAAGTGGTCAAGGGTGTAAGCATAGGACGAATCGGGGTCGCTTGCGGAGGTGACCGCGTTATCGGCGTTGTAGGCGTAGCTGATCGTGTAGATGGGGGTGCCGCCGCTCATCCACTTCTCGGCCGTCTCGCGGTGCAGGTTGTCGTACGTGAAATCCCTCACGCGGCCGTCCGGCCAACGAAACGAGTTGCGTCGCCTTTTCCTCCCTCCCTTTTCCTCCCCCTTTTCCTCCCCGAAAGCAACAGGATCGGTAGCAACGGCGCCGCGGCCCGCGCCGCTCGACCGCCTTGTTGTGTTCGTCGACCCGAACTTCGATGTCAGTCTGAGAGGTCGTCGAGCCGATGATTAAGTCATCCTTTCGATGAGAGGAGCGAGCCACCTTAGCGATTGGGGCTTGCTCCTCTTTTTCATGCGCGGACAAGTCCCGCCGAATTCCGGACCAGGGGCGGGGTTCTAGAATTATGCGCTCGGGCGGGGTCGAGGCGGGCTTGGGGCGGGGGCTGGGCGGCCAAAAAGATCAGGACTTTTGCCGCCTATTCCGGTCAGATAAAATGAGACGTAGCACGCGCGAGCTGCCCAGACCGTCGGCGCGGCCGAATCACGCCACATCTTGAAATACCACGCCAATCCCACGCAAAAAACTCGCGCGCCGAGCAGGGCGACGGTACGCGTCAGCCAAGCAGCGAAGCACGGTTTAGAGAAGAGGAGCCCGTATTCGCCCGAATCGCGCCAAGGCTTCACCGGTGCCATCGGACCGCTCCAGGCGCGCCCGTCGCGCCGAATTCGCATCAATTATCTTGATCGAGAGTCCATCAATTATCGTGATCGCTCTCACCAGTTCTCGGCCGTCTCGCGGCCGTCGTTGTCGTAATCGGTCACGCGGCCGTCGCGGTCGGTCTCCTGCGTCAGGACAAATCAAATCGTTCTGACCCGTTTTTCGGCCCTGACCCGTTTTTCGGCCCCGGCCCGCGGCCTCGAGGAGCAAGTGCTCGATCGGCTGATCCTGGGCGTGGTGCTCACGCGAGGCAAGCTGCGTGACACGCTGGGAGTGAAGAACGAACGCTTGGGCCAGGCATTGGAGTCACTCGAACGGACCGGCCAAGTCCGCCACACACCGACCGGCTGGCGGCGCTGTAACTGACCGAAAGGCGATCGTTCCCGTTCCCCCTATAGCCTCCCAGCCGGCTTCGCCGGCCAATGTCGAGAAGGAACTGGAGGCCACTGGCGTTGGGGTATCGGCGCTGCTCTGATGTAAGCACTTCGCCGTGCGGCGGGGGACCGACACGGCGCGGGTCGTGAAGGCCGATTTCTCACTGGTGCCTTGTGCCCGTACTATAGCCTGGTCTCGGGGGTCTTTTGTCAATCTCGTTGATGGCTCGTCGTCACGCGGCCTTGCTCTTCGATTCGTTGTATCTCGGGTTCGTCGCGAGATGGTCGGACCCCTGTCGCTAATCTGCAAGCGGGCCGCGCGGCGCCGTTGACCTCGTTTGGGAGACTAACGTTTTCAACCCCTGCGCCCGTCGCCGCGCCGGTTTTCTGCGCCCAACTCGTTGACGGAGACTGATGATGCCACGACATCGCAAGAATCGCAATCGGCCGGTGGCGGCACCGGCGCAACCCAAGTCGTTGAAGAAAATCAACGAAAATGCCGCCGGCATTGACTGCGGCAGCGACGAGCATTACGTCGCAGTGCCTGGGGACCGTGCGCCAGAACCGGTGCGGTGCTTCGGGGCCTTCACTGCGGACCTCATCGCCCTGGCCCAATGGCTGCTGGCCTGCCACATCGACACCGTTGCCATCGAATCAAGCGGCGTGTACTGGATTCCGCTCTACGAAATCCTCGAAGAACATGGGATCGACGTGAAGTTGGTTGATCCACGGCGGGTGGCGCAGGTGCCGGGACGCAAGACCGACGTGCTCGACTGTCAATGGATTCAACAGTTGCACACCTTCGGTCTGCTGGCCGGCGCGTTTCGCCCCGTGGACCAAATCGTGGTGCTGCGCTCCTACATGCGGCAGCGCGAGATGCTGGTGCGATACCAGGCGCAGCACATTCAACACATGCAGAAGGCGATGGAGCAGATGAACCTGAAGCTTACCGAGGTGATTTCGGACGTCACCGGCGTGACGGGCATGCGGATCATCGACGCGATTCTCGGCGGTGAGCGCGACACGAAGACGCTGGCTGCACTGAGGGACGAGCGGTGCCACAACGACGAAGAGACGATCGCGTTGGCCCTGCAGGGGAATTGGCGTACTGAGCACCTGTTTTCCCTGAAGCAGGCGGTAGATCTCTACCGCTTCTACCACAGCAAGGTTTCGGAAGTGGATGAGCAGGTCGAATCGCACCTGAAGAAGTTCGAAGACAAGAGCGGGGCGGTAAAGCTCAAGAAACGGCCGGTGAAGCGCGGCCCCAATGCGCCGTGCTTCGACGTGCGGCAATATGTGTTTCAGATCACCGGCGTTGACATGACCACGCTGGACGGCTTCAAGAACGGATACAACATGCTGGCTCTGCTCTCGGAGACCGGCACGGACATGAGTGCCTGGCCGACGGAGAACCATTTCGCCTCGTGGACGAACCTGTGTCCGGGGATCAAGAAGACGGGCGGGCGGCGGCTGTCTGGCCAGCGGCCGAAGAAGGCCGTACGTGCGGCCAACATCCTGCGCCTGGCTGCGTATTCGCTGGTAAACGCGAAGTGTGCCTTGGGAGCGTTCCTGCGTCGGCTGAGGTCGCGACTGGGCATGCCGAAAGCGATCACGGCGACGGCGCACAAGCTGGCGCGCATCTACTATCGCATGTTGAAGTACGGCAAATCCTACGTGGATGTGGGGATGGAGTACTACGAACAGCGCTATCGTGAACGTGTCTTGACCGGGCTGAAGCGTCGCGCGTCGGAGA
>DATLQY010000653.1:0-4822 GCA_035534975.1 Pirellulales bacterium | reverse complement strand
TCCTTAACAGCTACAGCTATAACGCCGACCAGCAGTTGACCGCGGTGACTCAGCAGGACGTAAACGGCGGCAACGTGGTGGCGTCCAAGGAAGCCGACTTCGCCTATAACGCGCTGGGCCAAGTCACCGACACGTGGGCGTACAACACGCTCGGCGGACCGCGCACCGACGTGTACCACGGAGCGTACGGCTACGACGGCGATTCGCGCTTGACCAGTCTAGCCTACACCTCGAACGCCGGCGCGACCACGATCGACAGCTTCGGCTGGACCTACAACGCCGCCAGCCTGGTGACGAGCTTCACCAGCAACAACGGCACAGCCAGCTACGCCTACGATCCGACGAACCAGTTGACGAGCGCCGGCTACACCACGGCCAATGGCGGCAATCAGCCGGCGAACGAAAGCTATTCATACACGGTCAACGGCAATCGCAATAGCACTGGCTATAGCACCGGGTCCGACAATCTAATCACCAGCGACGGCACCTTCAACTACCAACACGACGCCGACGGCAACACCACCGTCCGCACGCGCATCTCGGGCGCGTATGCCGCCGACTACAAAACAACCTTCACGTGGGACTATCGTAATCGACTTACCGATGTCGACTACTATGACAACAGCGACGTGCTCACCAAGCACGTCCACTACGTTTACGACGTCTTCAATCACCTTATCGCCACCGATGTCGACAGCACCGGGAGCGGAAGCTACGATATCGAGCAGCACGATGTGCTCGACGTGACTCCGGAAGTTCCGCTCGCGGGCCTGCCCGGAATGGCGCCCGCCCCGCCCGTGCTCGAATTCGACGCCGGCGGCGCTTTGACCGACCGGGTGTTTGAGGCGATGGGGCGAATTCTTGCCCAAGGTTCAGTTTCGTCGCCGACGACGGCCGATGTGCCGAATTGGATGTTGACGAACAACCAGGGCAGCGTGGTCTACGTTCTCGACAACACCGGCGCCGTCGTCGACCAGATCGTGTATAACTCGTTCGGCGCGGTGGCCTATGAGTCGAACCCGTCGGTCGCTCATTTCGCCGGTTATGCGGGCGGACACGTCGATTTCTTCACGGGCCTGGTGGACGACGACAACCGCTGGTACGACCCGATCGACGCGAAATGGCTCAGCAACGATCCCGCCGGCTTCCTGGCGGGCGACCCCGACCTGAGCTGCTACGGCCTGAACGACCCGACCAACCGCACCGACCCGACAGGACTCGATTCGGGTCCGGGCGTGTGGGACAATTTCATATACTACGCCTCGCACCCGTCCGCGATGCCTACCAGCTACTATGTGGGGTACGTTGCTGCTGGGGCAATAGCCGCGACCGCCGCCGCCGCGGCGATGGCGATCTGGGTCTCCGGAATGGTCGCAGCCAATGCCGCCGCGGCGGCAGCAGGCGAGGCGGAGGCCGCAGCGGCAAAAGCCGGAATGCAGGCCGCAGCGAAGGACGCCGTAATGGCGGAGATTGGACAAGGTACGTTTCCTGGGGCGATCGGGCCCTGGAACGGTCCCGTTTGGTGGAACCTCCCGCCCAACCCGTTGGGACCGTTTGGACCGGGCCCCTTTCCCCTTGGGCCGTTCTGAAATGCCTGGTTGTAAGTATGCATGCGCGAATCAACGAATCAACGGTACCTACTTGAACACACGTCCAAAACGTGGTATAATGAGGAAGAGTTCCATCTATGAATTGCGATGCTGAGGGCTGCAGAAGCGCCGCGGTAATACGGATATTTGAGTTGCACGAAGATGGGTCGCTGGTCCATCCCATGTTATGTGAGCAACACGCGCTTACCATCATAGGAGGGTATTATCGCAAGTGTACCGAGAACAAAGCGCCGTTAACGCGGAAGACCTCCGCGCATTTCACGCTGGCATGCATTGCCACTTGTGATGCGAATGACATCGCTTTCGTTTTTCTTCGCGGAGAGGACGGAACGTACTTTCCATTGGAAATGGGGAAGCTCGAGGCCTGGATGCTCGGCGTCTTACTGAGTCGCCGTGCGAAGACGAACCGGCCATCAACGCATGAAGCGATGGCGGCGCTGATCGACGGTCTTGGGGGCGGCTTGCACGAAGTGATCATCGACCAGATCGCGGAACTCGATTATCGCGCCAAGCTGCAAATTGCAAGGTCTATTGACGTCGTGACCGTGGGCGTGCGCGCGAGCGACGGAATAGCGTTGGCAATGGCCACGGGGGTGCCGTTGCGCGTTGACCTGGAGCTTATTTCGATGAACACAGCGCGCGCCGCGCGCAGCCCTGTGCTCGAGGCATTCAAGCGCGCTGGCCGTGCATCAGACAGGTAATGCGAATGAAATGTGAAGTTGAGCGATGCGCGAATCCAGGAGACTTCCGTATCTTCCAATTCCGTGAAGATGAAACGAACTTTCACCTTGAGCTGTGTGAGCGTCACGTGCGCCCGATCATAGCCCGTTATTCTCGCGAATGTGCCCAAACGCCGCGGCCAACTGGCGCCAGCCTGCTGCCCTTTAACGTGGCATGCATAGCCACGCGCGACGGAAGCGACATGGCCGTCGTTTACCTTCGTGCGGCAGGCGGCCCTCGCTTTGTCTTCACGACAGGAACGCTCGAGGGCTGGATGCTGCTGCGCACCCTTCCTGGGGGAACGGAGGGGTCGTTAACAGTCAAATCCATGGCGGCCGTCATCGATGGTCTCGGCGGCGAGCTGCGTGAAGTCGTCATCGACCAGCTCGAAAAAGACGCGTATCGCGCCACGCTCCGATTTGTTCAAGCTGGTCGTCCCCTTCCAATCGAGGTGCGCGCAAGCGAGGGCGTGGCGTTGGCGCTAGCGACGGGTGCTCCGATCCATATCGCGTCCGAGCTTCTATCGCACAGCGCGGAGCGTGCTCTGCAAATCGACGTCGTAGAGCGAATGAAGCTCGCGGGGCCGATGTTGGGGGCAGCTAAAGGGGATCGCGCCAAGCAAACCTTCGGGGAGGAAGTGGGGACGTAAAGGAAGCAAATCGAGGCAACTAAAGGGGGGGGAACTAAAGGACAGACAGGAAAAGGCAGACAGGAAAAGGACAGACAGGAAAAGGTGTCACCCTCTTTCCGCAAGTCCCGGGATAATTATCAGCCGAATTAACCACAACATGTTGTGCTAGCACCGGACTGCTGGCACCAAATGCTGTGATACGCACAAACGTATACCAATAATTTACGCCGTGTTCGGGAGCGCCCGGCGACAGTGCTATCCAACATCTTGTGCAAGCACTGGACTGCTAGCACCACAAATTGTGCCTGCGACTTGCGGAAAATAGGGTGTCAGGAACCTTTTAAAAAGGTTCCTGGCACCTTTTCATGGCCGGCCTGGGGCGGCCGACGTCGGGCACCACGTCTTGCACGAGGTCCGGCAGCGGATTGCGCGCGGCGGCGCCTCGACCGGGGGCAGCTAAAGGGGACAGGTCCAATTCTTGACAAGGCCAACGGGTTGGGTTAGACCTGGGGCATGCCCAGAATTGCCCAAGTTGCCCCAGGCGGCATGCTGTTCCACGTTCATGGTGCTTTGGCCGGAGCACGACGGAGATCTGGGCGCCTTCCTGCAGAAGCTCACGATCACCCACGCGCGCAATTGGCAGGTGTACCGCCGCCGCGTCGGCTACGGGCATCTTTACCAGGGCCGCTACAAATCGTTTCCCCTCGAGGGCGACGAGCATTTTTATCAGGTCGTGCGCTATGTCGAGCGCAATGCTCTGCGTGCCGCAATGGTCCGCCGCGCGGAGGAGTGGCGTTACAGCAGTCTTTGGCGGCGGCTGAACGGCACGGCTGACGAGCGACGGATTTTGAGCGACTGGCCCTTGCCACGGCCGCGTTCGTGGCTTCAATATGTCCATCAGCCGCAGAGCGAGGCCGAACTGAACGCGGTCCGGCTCAGTGTCCAGCGCGGTCAGCCTTACGGCGGCGAGCATTGGGCCCGCACCACGGCCGCCCAACTCGGCCTCGAAGCGACCTTCCGCCCCCGCGGCCGTCCCAAGAAACAAGAGCCATCAGCGTGATAATTGGACATGGCCCGGACATGGCCCCTTTATTTGCCCCAATGCCGACCGAGCGGGCTTGCGCGCCTGGCGTTTGATCTTTGACAATTGAATTTGTGCCAGATCGCGATGATCGTCGCTTGGCTCGCCAGCCGGACGGGGAACGCCCGGTCAACTGGCGGATTCCGCCAGTTGGCCCATTGGTGGGGTTAGCGCCGCGTTCTCGACGTGCAGTGCGGGAAAGAAATGGCCCTTCGGCATGAAAATAGCTGCAATAACTGGCTGGCTGTCGTATCGGCCAATTTGGCAGCCCGACGGCTGACGGGGCGGGCAGCGCTGAGCGCGCCGGCGAGGCTCTTCGAAAAGTTGGCTGTGGTCAGTGGTCAGTGAAGGCTGCCAAGTGAGTTCAAAGGCTGCCAACGTTTGCAAAAGTCGGTGTTCATCGCTCTGCTTCGCTTGGCGCGAATTGGCCATCTTTGAAATGCCTTGAAGGCGCCGTTGCAGAAACGGTTGTCGTCGCATTCCGTCGCGGAAGCGCAAAATCTTTGGCGACAAGGGTTTGCGACTTATCCGTTGGAGGGGTGTCATCCGTGATCCTGCTCACTTTGGCCGCGCGCGGCCAAAGTGCCTGCGGCCCGTTCGTCTGCGGCGGCACGCGCCGAGGCGACGACAGCGAAGCAAGACAGCGAAGCAAGACACCCAGCCTTTTGCCAGTGGCGCGCACGCGGTCGTTTGGGCGGTTTTTGAGCGAAGCGCGCGGGTGGATATGGCCGAATTGACCGCGGGAAAGAGGGGTGATGCGCTCCCCGCACGCGACCGGCT
>DATLQY010000652.1:0-2955 GCA_035534975.1 Pirellulales bacterium | reverse complement strand
AGGGCCACCAACTTCTATGCTCTGGAGCGGATGCTGTGCCCGCGGCAATCGCCGCGACGGAAGCGCCGCGGCGGGTCGGCGCAAGACGGACGGCGGCCTGCGGCAAAAACACCGGCTCGGCCCGCATATGTGATCGTGTTTGTTGAATTGCTTGAGCTCATCGCGATCCGCCTCGGCTCGCCCGAAGCAAATAAGCAGCTCCCAAGGAATGACAAGGATATCAGGTGGCTCCAACAAGTGCCGTCGGAAGGAAGAGACGTGCCGCCTCTTGAGAAGAAAATCGACGCGCTTACGAACCTGGTCAGGAGTCTCGGCGCAAAGCCGTGATCGTGGATCCGCGGGCGCAGTGGCCGAACGTCTCCTGCCGGTCGCCACGTCCATCGTGTCGCCCTACGGGCCGCCAACCGCCAACGGGGGTTTGCGCACAATGTGCCCGCGGCCGATTGGGCGCGGACGACGCTGGGGATGTCGGTCGCACGATTCTTGCCCTCCGCCCGATGTTGCTCGCCGCCCAAATGGCGGGTACGATGTGTGAATCGTGCCACACAATCCCCAACAATTCGATCCGTACCACAAATGGCTTGGGATTCCACCCAAGGACCAGCCCGCCGACCATTACCGCCTGCTCGCCATCGAGCGATTCGAGGCCGACCCCGAGGTCATCGAAACGGCGGCAAACGTGCGGATGGCCTACCTGCACGGATGCACGACAGGCGAGCAGTGCGAGATCGCCGAGCGGCTGCTGAACGAGATCGCGGCCGCGCGAGTTTGCCTGCTCGACGCGCGCAAGAAGGCAGACTACGACGCGCGCCTACGAGCGAAGCGACCGGCAAGTTCACCTGCGCCACCGCCGCTCGCCCCGCTGCGGGCCCCTCCGGTGCCTTCCGCCCCGCCGAGGTTCACGGCGATTCCTGGGCGGCAAGCCGGCCAGATACAACATCCCAGCCCCAAACAGCAAGCCAACATAAACCCGCAAGTCCGGCTCGTTCGTGCCCCTCCAGCCGCGCCTCGCGTCGCAACGCGCGATGCTAAGCCGGGCTCCCACGATGCAATCGACTCGCTCGACTTGGCAAGAATCGCTGTTGCTTCAAACGAACGGACGGCGCGCGCAAGGCGAACCCGCTGGAAATTCCTTGTGGCCGCCAGCGTTAGTTTCCTGGCGGTTTGGATCGTTTTCGCGGTCGTCGATGCGCGTCAGCGCCAGGACGCTCGCCCGGCCGCGGATGCATCCGTCGCCCCGTTGGTTGATCAGGGTCCCGCGAGCGCGTCAAAGGCCACGGACACGCCCGCGGCTGCCGGCAGTTCGCCGGCCCCAGCCGGCGCGGCTTCGCCGGCCGACGCGTCTGCCCCGGCTGAGACGCCTTCCCCGGCCTCTGTCCAGCCATCTCCCGAGCCGCAATCTCCGCCGCCCACTGTCGCATCGTCGCCGTCGCCTGACCCAAGTCCCGCCTCCGGCTCGCCGGCGAGTAGGGAGGTAGCTTCGGCATCGCCGGCGCCAAATAGTCCACCGGCCCCTTCGCCACCAGCACACGAGGTGCAAGCCGCGTCCACGTCGCCGAAGGATGTGGCCCCGGTCGACCCGTGGACCGACTTCAACCTGGACGGGAACCAGGTCATCGACGACCTCGTGCGCGTCACGCACGGCCGACTGTCGACCAAGCTTACGTACGCCGGGGATATCGAGATCACGGTCGTAGCGCGCACGAACAAGAACAACATTCGCCTCCGTGCCTTCGAGAACGCGCAGGTCATCTGGAATTGGGAGGTCAACCCGAACGAGCTGAGAGTTCACCGCCCAGACGACAGCCAGGTGGGCGCCCCCGTCGAGGCGCTCGCGCCAAACAAGTGGTATCGGCTGACGTGGCGGATCAAGCGACGCGACGTATACGTTCTGGTCAACGGCAGGACGGTGTTTCACGAGCGGCCCGATCGCTATCTCGCGCGGCTGGCGCCGGTCTGCCTTGAGACCGGCGACGGGTCGGTGGTCGATGTGAAATCGTTTGAAGTCCGATCGCTCCGGCTTGATCGCCGGAGCTTTACTCGCGTCCCGCCAGCGGCGATCGCAAGACCGGCGCCAAGAAATCCGGCCACCCGGGCGAAGAAGCCGAAGAAAGGCAAGGTCTTGTACCACGTGTGGGAATGGCACAATGCGGATTTTGCGCCATTCAAGCTCAAGTTTTTTGTGGATGGGAGCGCCAATCGCTTCAATGAAACAAAAGGCAATCCAAGCATGAAGTGGTCGCGAGATGGCCAGGCTTTCGTTCTCCGCTGGCCCGAAGGCTGGTACGATGCCATGACCGTTTCCGCCAATGGACGTGAAATGCGCGGCCAAAACCAGAATGGGACGAAGGTCAACGCGATCTATATCGGCACGAACCTCGATGCAAAATGACGCAGCCCGCCAAACTTCCGATTGGTATCGACCGGGGCACGACGTTTTCGGTCGCCGCACAGTGCGTGCGTAAGCGAGGTTGAACGCTGATGGCCGACCTCGCGAGAATCTGCCGGCGCTTGACAAGGTACTTGCACCACGGCGTCTGCGCCGTCCACGGCTCAAATTACAAGCCAAAGAGCTCAACTGAGTGGATTGAGAAGCTCATCGTCTTCTACGCCCTCGAACGCTGCAGAGACCTCGTCCAGGAGGGCGACGCTCCCGTCTGGTGCCACTTCACCGTCGGTGCGATGCCCGCCGACGAGGCGAAAGCGCAAGTTCGCGAGGTCGCCGAGCGTATTCGCGGGTTCAACATGAAGGATCCCGAGGCCACTACTCTGAGCGAATACATCGTGGACTTCTCGTTCAGCACGTACAACCTGAAGCACTTGGTCGGCGTCGAACCGATGCCGCCGGCTGGCAAGTTCCGGCTGCTGCTTACGGCCGAGTCGGAAATGGACCCCCGTCAGCAATTGGTCCTCGATGACTTTGTGAAACTCCTGGACATTAAGAGCCCCGTGAAG
>DATLQY010000651.1:0-4179 GCA_035534975.1 Pirellulales bacterium | reverse complement strand
CGTCTCCCTGTCACCGCGTCTCCGCGTCCGCTTCTTTTCCGGCGGCTGGACCGCGACCGAGGGGCGAGTGTACCATGAAGGCATGGACGAGCGAGCGGATGAGGACGAGAGTGAAGCGTCGCCAGCGGGCCCGCCGGGTCGAGTGGCCGGCTTCTTCGCGCGGATCGCGCCCTTGGCGCGACCGTGGCTGGAACAGTCGGCGCTGAACCTGAAGGTTTGGGTCCCCGCCTTGCAAAGCAAGGCGATGAAAAGCGGCCAGGTGAAGTACCGTGCCCGAGAGCACCGCGCTGGCATGACCTGGAAGCTCATTATGCCGTCGCAATGCTGGCATTGCGGCACGACCGATGGACTTAGCCGCCGCGACTTCAATCTCAGTCTCCGCGCCTTCGATGGGCCGCTGGCCATCGCGACCGGCACGTTCGGTGTCGCGGCACTCCTTTTGGTCGTGGCACTCGTGTTCCGCGTGTGGTGGCCGTTCAACCTCGGCTTCTTGCTGGTCTTGCTCGGGGCGGGCCTGTTGCTGCTGAAGAGCTGGCGCGAGAAGGTGAAGTTGACCTTTTGGACCTGCCCGGCGCACGCGGAGGAACTGGTGCCGCCCGGCGTGGTAAGCCACGATGAAGACCTTTACCTGTTTCTGCCGGCGGAGGAGTTGGCCGCCAAGGCGCGCGCCGAAGTCATCGCCGCGCGCCGTCGCGAAGGCAAGTACGCCAGCGAAATCCCCGTCGACCAACCGGCGAGCGACGGCCGCCCCGCCGCGAATGCGAAATCACCACCGGCGCCGGTTGAGGAATCGCCCCTCCCCACGCGCCTGCCTGGCACGCGCACCGAGTTGCCCCCTCTCAAGCTGGCCGGCGAAGACGACGGACCGCCGGCGACGGGCTCGTGACTGCGATCACCATGAACGACGAAGAACAACGCCTGGAACAATCACAACGGCGAACAAAGCACTGGAAACGCTGGGGACCGTACCTTTCGGAACGTCAGTGGGGCACGGTTCGCGAGGACTATTCGCCGGACGGGAACTGTTGGGACTATTTTCCCCATGGCCAGGCGCGCAGCCGCGCCTACCGCTGGGGCGAGGATGGCCTGCTGGGAATATCCGACCGGCAATGTCGACTCTGTTTCGCGACGGCGCTTTGGAACGGACAAGACCCGATCCTCAAGGAACGGCTCTTCGGCCTGACCGGCCCGGAGGGAAACCACGGCGAGGACGTCAAGGAAAGCTATTTCTACCTCGACGCCACCCCGACGCATTCGTACCTCAAGGCGCTCTACAAGTACCCGCAGGCCGAGTTCCCCTACGCCCGGTTGCTCAACGAGAACCGCCGACGCGGCAAGCTCGACGGCGAATTCGAGCTGGCCGATACGGGTGTCTTCGAAGAAAATCGCTATTGGGACGTGGTGGCCGAGTACGCCAAGGCCGCGCCCAACGATGTCCTGATCCGGATCACGGCCGCCAACCGCGCCGCCCAGCACGCCACGTTGCACCTGTTGCCCGTGCTTTGGTTCCGCAACACGTGGTCCTGGGGTTGCACCCATGAAGGGTGCGACGTGAAGCCGCGGCTGGAGCGGCTGGCCAACGGTACGATCGCCGCGCGCCACCTCACGCTGGGTGAGTTCCGGCTCGCGGTCGCCCCGGAAGCCCGCGGTGGGGCGCCTGAGATCCTGTTCACCGAGAACGAAACGAACACGCGGCGGCTGTTCGGCCATGCCGACGGCGCTCCTTATGTCAAGGACGCCTTCCACGATTACGTGATCCACGGCCGCGCCGACGCCGTAAACCCGCGCGACATCGGCACCAAGGCCGCCGCGCACTACGTGTTGCAGGTGCCGCCGAGCGGCGAAGCGACCGTGCGACTACGGCTCTTCGCCGAAGACGAAGCGCCACGTGAAGCCTTCGGTCCCGAATTCGACGCCGTCTTCGCGGCGCGGATCGCCGAGGCCGACACATTTTATTCCGAGCGGATCGCCCACGACCCGCAAACCGAGGAATACCGCGTTGCCCGCCAGGCGTACGCCGGCCTGCTCTGGAACAAGCAGTTCTACCACTACGTGGTCAAAGACTGGCTCGGCGGCGACCCCGAGCAACCGCCTCCTCCGGCCAGCCGGCTTTCGGGACGAAACTCTGAATGGGACCATCTTTTCAACCGCGACGTGATCTCGGTGCCCGACAAGTGGGAGTACCCCTGGTACGCGGCCTGGGACCTGGCGTTTCACATGCTCCCCTTCGCGCAGGTCGACGGCGACTTCGCCAAGGAGCAGTTGGTGCTGTTCCTGCGCGAGTGGTACATGCACCCCAACGGGCAGGTCCCGGCCTATGAGTTCTCCTTTTCCGACGTCAACCCGCCCGTCCACGCCTGGGCCTGCTGGCGGGTTTACAAGATGACGGGCCAGAAGGGCCGGCGCGACCGGCAGTTCCTCACGCGCGTGTTCAACAAGCTCCTGATCAATTTCACCTGGTGGGTGAACCGCAAGGACGTCGACGGCAAGCACCTCTTTACCGGTGGGTTCCTGGGGTTGGACAACATCGGCCTGTTCGATCGCTCGCGGCCGCTGGCCTCGGGCGGCCACCTCGAACAGGCCGACGGCACGGCCTGGATGGCGTTCTATTGCGGCACGATGCTCGCCATGGCGTTGGAGTTGGCCGAGGACGATCCCGGCTATGAAGACATGGCCTCGAAGTTCTTCGAACACTTCGTGGCCATCGCCGACGCGATGAACACGTTGGGCGGCAGCGGCCTTTGGGACGAGCAGGATGGTTTTTACTACGACCAGCTTCACGCCAATGGCCGGACGGTGCCGCTGCGCATCCGCTCGATCGTGGGCATCATTCCCCTGTTCGCCGCCGAGGTGCTGGACGACTGCGTTCTGGAGCGCTTGCCCGCCTTTGGCAAGCGGACGCGGTGGTTTCTGAAGTACCGTCCGGATCTGGCCGGGCAAATCACCTATCTGGAGAGCCACTGCCCTGACGGCAGCAGCCACGGCCATCGCCTGCTGGCCATTCCCAGCCGTGAGCGGCTGCAACGCGTGCTGCGGTACGTGCTCGACGAGGGCGAGTTTCTCGCTCCCTACGGGGTACGGGCCTTGTCGCGCGTCTATGGCGATCATCCCTACGTTTGCGATGCCGGCGGCCAGCAGCAGCGCGTCGCGTACTTGCCCGGCGAATCCGACAGCGGGATGTTCGGCGGCAACTCGAACTGGCGGGGACCGATCTGGTTTCCCGTGAATTACCTGTTGATCGAGGCCCTGGAGCGGTACCACCATTTCTATGGCGACACGCTCAAGGTCGAGTGTCCGAGGGGTTCGGGCAGGATGATGAACCTGCGCGAGGTCGCGCGGGAGCTTGCCGTCCGCTTGACGAGTCTTTTTCTTCCTGACGGCGCGGGCCGCCGTCCGTGCCACGGCGACGATCAGCGCTTTGCCGGCGATCCTCACTGGCGCGAGTTGGTGTTGTTTTACGAGTACTTCCACGGCGACACGGGCCGCGGCATCGGGGCATCGCACCAGACCGGCTGGACGGCGCTGGTCACGGGCTTGCTGGACGATCTCGCCAGGGCGTCGAGCGCGAGGGGGAGCATTGCGGAGCAGGTTGGCGTTCGGCGCGGGGGGGTGAACGCGACGGGTAGACCGCTTACTTGAAGTCGTTTCGGGGAGTTGCTGGCATGAACCCAGGCAAGCTGCGTGCCATCCTGGCATGGCTAAAGAGGCGGAACACCGGCATCAGAGAATTCAAGGACCACACAGACGATCCGGTAGACATCGACGAATTGATCGCGGGCTTACGGGAAGATGGAATTACCATTCCCGCCGATAGGATCGGCAGCATCAAGACCGTAGGAGACGCCATCCAGTTCCTGGAGGAATTAGACTGACCCACTACCGCCGCTCGTTGGGAGCTGACCGGATTTTGGACGGAAGGATTCAAGGGAATGGTTGCGACGGTCGGGTTGTGTGGGCGATGGGCACTAGAACGATTTCGTCGGCCACAACCTCGAACACGACGGCATACCGAAACGTCGAGAGCAATGCGCGGCGGTATGGTAAATGATCCGGCAGTGTTTCGAGTTTCGCGAAACTCATCGGCCGTGTGCTAACCTGTTTGAGCGTGGCAGCAGGCCGCTGAAGCACTACCTTGGGCGCAATAAAAAACCCTTCGCAGGCGGGGCAGGTACCTACGAA
>DATLQY010000650.1:0-2660 GCA_035534975.1 Pirellulales bacterium | reverse complement strand
ATCCCAAAACTGCGCTAAGGAGCCAGATCGATCCAGAGTCGATATCCGTGTTCGCGTTTCGTCATTTTCACCGGCAGCGGTGCTTCAAGCATGGCGAAGCCGTCCTCGATCCGATAGACGAACGGCCCGCCGGTGACTGGATCAAGGGGTATTGGGACCTCGGTAATCTCGGCGAGCGATGAGGCCAGTTTTCCGCGATTCTCCGCGTGCAGCCGCAGCGCCTCGACAATCCGGAAAATGGCGACTTCCCGATCGCACTTGGTCGCCGCGAGGTGATACGCGTCCACCGCCGGGAACGTCGTCGACGTTAGAAGGATGTCATCCGCGTCAACATCTCCAATCTCGGAGTTCAGCGACGAAACTTCGCCGGAATTCGCTTGCCCAATCGGAACCAGGAGCTGCTTGTACAAATCGTCGCGCCGCCTCCTGTACGAGCGCAAGGCCGCTAACAGGATCACACGCGAGGTCGGCATGGAATCAACCTCCCGTTGGCTGCGCCCAGAGTCGATGAGCGCCTGTTTGACACTTGGAAACCGCTTGACGGCGTTCAATGCGATCGCAAAACGCGTTTCTTCATGGGAATCAGGATCGTCGTTGAGGTTCTGGATCCAGCCGATGAGACGGTCAAGTACGTCGTTCCAGTACTCCGCCGTGCGGTTGTCGTCGTCCAATTCACGAAGCTCGGGAAAGGAAATTTCGAGTGCGTGCGGCTCCGCTTCGGCGGCGATGCGCACGTCGATGAGTGGCGTCGGCAACGACGTCAACGCCCAATACAAATTGGGCGCGTTGGGCTGGCGGACGAATTCGGAAACGACGCCGGTCATCGAACGAAGATTGGCGGTGCCGACCAACGCTCCCACCATGGTTGGGTGGTGACCGATGTGCCGCGCCAGTGCGATTCCGGTCTTGAGCGTGTCGATGGCGTCGTCAAATCGACCTTCAGCGATTTGCAGCCGCGCTTGGAGCGACAAGAGCCGATTGGAGTATATCGCCGCGTCGACTTCGGGGAGTGGAATCGAAAAATAATCGCCCGGTCGATCAGCCAACTCCCAACGGCAGAACTCGTGGCGCGAGGCTTGCCTCAAATCGGCAAGCAACTCTCGCTGTTCGCCGAGCTCCGACCGAATCTTGTCGAGGGGCAGTTCCTCAAGGGGGGTGCGACTCCAGCCGACGAAACGATCCGTCTTGGAGCGCCTCGCGTCGCCCTGCGGGATGCGATTCGCCAAACGATTGTAAAGCACGGCGGCGTTGCCAGGCTTGCGTTCCAGATACCCCGGTAACAACCGCAAGGAAAGTGCGGCGTGCGGCGCGGACGCGCGGTAAATGGTCAGCCTGAATGTTGGCGGTTCCTCGTCCGGCGTGTCCACCGCATCGCGTGCGTCTTGGGCCGCGGCAGACCCGCACAGGGCGAAGGCAAACGCAATCATTCTGATCCCACCCAACGCGCCGCTCACACCGCGACGATGCGGCGGGCCGCCTCGGGTCGTGGTTGTGAAGTGAGCGGTCGGGCACGTCATCATCTCTTCCGCTCCCTGGCCTCGGGCCACTTCAGGTGCTTGTGCAAGAACTCAAACGTTCCCTTGCCATTGATCGTATGCCCGCCATTGAAGAACTCGATCTCGGTGCGCTCGCCGATCCCCAGTTTGTCATACATCCGGCGGACCTTGGCGTACTCGGCGGCGACCCATTCGTCCGGGGCGACGCCGTCGTCGTGTCCGCGCTCGACCATGAAGGGCCGCGGCGCCATCAACCAGGCCAGTTCGGCATAGCTGAACGTCCGGCCCATGTTCCAATAGGGCATCTCCCATTCGATCGTGAACATGAAGCTGTGCGGATCGTGCGTCGAGGCCACCTTGCGCGTCCAGTCGTTGAAGTCGGCGGAACAGATCGAGAGGCAATAGCGTTCCAAGAGCGGCGGCACGCGCACGGCCGTCTCGCCGCCGTAGCTTAGCCCGTAAAATGCGATCCGCTCAGGATCGACCTGGGGCAGTGTACCGAGCCAGTTGAGGATTTGCTCGTGCTGGGCCAGAATGAACGAAAAGAACGAGGCCTTGACCGCGTTCGCCTTGCGGTTGAGTCTTCGGTAGCGGTCCTCGCCGCGGTAGGGGTTGTGGGGGGCGAAGACGATGAAGCCGCGCTCGGCGAGCCTGGCGGCGAAGTCGTGATAGGCCGGATTGTCTCCCTCGATCACGTCTTTAGGCACACCGTTTCGGCCGTGCTGACAGACGACCACCGGACGCCGCTCGCCCGGCGCGATGTCGTTGGGCAGCAAAAGCACGCCCCAGGCGAAGAGATCCGGCAAGACGTCGAGCGTCACTTCGTAGCCGGTCCATTCCGGGCGGTCATAGATTTTTCGCGACCGCGGATTAGGGTCCACGAACGGGTCGTCGAACTTGCCAAACAGTTCGCGCCAGGCGTAATCGCGCAACGGCTTCGTGCCGCGGGTGAACGATTCCAGCGTGGCGGTGTCGGCCTGAAAAAACCGGGCGCGATCGAGGTGCGAATCGTTGACCAGTGCCTGGACGTGGTTCTCCAATTCCTTCACCTGCCGCCGCTGCCGCTCGGCGGTGCCGAACTTGTCGTCCTCGGTACGCGGCGCGTCGCGCTGGGTCGTGGGCAACGGTTTGACGTCGAGCGCGTCCAGGAATGCCGTCAACGCC
>DATLQY010000649.1:0-6242 GCA_035534975.1 Pirellulales bacterium | reverse complement strand
TTGAATTTCGCCATCGCAAAAGCATGGCAGCTTTTCCGCCTCAAGAAAAGAAAGAATCTCCCAGGATTTACGTGCTCACAGGCGCTTCTGAGCCGAAAAGTTACCCACTAAAAAACGCGAAGAGCCCGAATATATTACCGTGCATGTCGAACAATCCCAGGTCATTCGGCTTGAGCCGGCCAACGCGTTTCTCGTGGCCGTAGGAATGTTCCCAGGCTTCGAGCACGCCCAACAGCCCGGCGTCGGTTCGTAGCCGCCCACCAAGAACGTCCAGCGACTGGGTATCGAGCTTCGCGCTGACGTCGTACCAAGCGTAGTACCGCAAACGCGTCGGATCATCCCCGAAACAATAGTCCGAGGCCGCGCCGGCGCGGCAGGCGAATTCCCATTCGGCTTCGGTCGGCAACCTGTATCCGGAACGCTCAAGATAATTCCCGGCGGGTCTCATCCCCGCGGCGTATTCACCCTTCTCGTTCGGTTGGTAACACCACTGGTCCTTGGAGAGCCCCACCTTTTCGCTCAACCGATTGCAGTAGTGCGCCGCGTCGTACCAACTCACTTCGCGAACCGGATAGTCCGGATCGTCCGGATCGACGTGGTGGGGATTGTTAGAGAACTGCGCCGTCTTGACCAGACCGGTGAATTCGCGCCACGTCACTTCCTTGGTGGCAATGGCGAACGAACGCCCAATGCGTCGTAAGTGCGACGTCTCGTGTCCGACGTACGTCACGCGGTCAGTTTCGTCCACGCGGTTTCCCATTCGGAACTCGACGGGCCCGGCAACGACGGCAAGCGTCTGCCCTTGCGCGTTGACGTACCAGCGCCGCGCGCCCAGCGCCGAGGGCGAGATCATTTCCGCATCGATAGCGGCCAGCGCCGGCGCTTGTAACCACCGGCGCAGCAACCACTCGCAAGCGCCGTGGATGCCCGCGTCGGGATCTTCGCGGTACAGCGCCAGGAGTTTTGGCGCCACCAGCTCGCGCTGGGCCTTGGGAAATTGCCGCTCGTCGTACTCGCCCAATGCCAGGATCAGGGCGCGCCGAATCGACGTCTCGGGATCGAACAGCACATGTTCGACCAAACTTTGCAAGCCGACCCGCTGCGCAGGTGCCCCGGGGTTAGCCCCGTGTTTGTCCGCCTTCTCTCGCTGTCCTTCTCTTTCGCCAAACAGTCGCTCGACGATCGCGTTGGGATCCACGCCCAAAGGCGCTAAGGCGTGCAGCGCCGCCGTGCGCGCGGCGGGATCGGCGGAATGCGCCAACGACGGCCACCCCCGCGAGGCCGCTTTCAGCCGCGCCAGCGCCGCCGCGGCATGGGCCTTGCGCGCCGCGAAGCGATTTTCGGTCGTCGGGTCTTCCGTCGGCCTCAGCCAGATGCCGGCGACGATCGCGACGAGCGGCGCCCCGGCACCGTCAGCGCCTGGCGCCGCGATCGACGGTGCGGCGGCCAGCGAGAGCGCCTGCGGCCGATACCCGCGCCGCACCAACTCGCGCGCACGAGCCAGGTGCGACTCGGGCGAAGGCGCGTCGATCTCGATCGATTCGAGAGCCGTGCCCGTCGCGAAGACCCGCGCATAGCGCCGCCCGACAAGCACCTTGAAGCCCACCAGGTCGTGCAAGGCGTCGAGATCCGTGTCCGAAAGAAAGTCGGGATTCTGGTCCCCGGCCTCCTCCGCTTGCGTGAGCAGATCCAGCGCTCGGCGCCCCAGCGCTTCGCGCCGGTCATTGGCAACGAGCGGTGAGATCATCGCGACGGCGCAAGCAGCAGCATAAAGGAACGAGGCGTCGCCCTCGCGCTCGGCGAGCAGCGCTTCCAGGCGCGCCAGCGCCGCTTCGGGTTCGCCGAGCCTGGCTGAAACCAAGGCCGCGAGATAGGCCGTGCTGCTTGCGCTCTCGCGCAGTTCGGCGAAGCGGGCAACGTCGGCCCTGGCTTCATCGGCGCGGCGCAGCCGCGCGTAGGCCTGGGCGCGCCATTGCAAGCACCACGGCCACTGCGGTTTTTTCTCGGCCACATACGTGAGGTCGGCAATCGCCGCCACGTCGTTCCCCACGTCGAAGAGGGCCATTCCGCGCGATAGCCGCGAGTTGGGGTCGTCGGGGTTCGCTTCCACGGCTTTTTCCGCCTGCACCAGTCGCTCGGATGGGTCAGGACGCGGGGGCGGATGGGCGTCGGCTCGCGCCACGGAAACGTCCACTTGCCAACTTTCCTCGTCGCTTGCGTCGCCGGGCTCCGCCAAATCCCACTCCCAGGAGCTTTCGCCCTGTCCAGGCGCGTCGCGCCAGATGCCCGCGTAGCGCGGTTCGCCGTTGGGACCGGCGTAGCGCTGCAACACGGTTGGATGCCCCTCCTCGCCGTCAGGCGCGCCTCCGTCCGGCCGATCGACGCGCAGCCGCCGCCCTTCGGCCTCGCCTTTCTGTTGGACCCAAAGTACGGCGAACCGCGCGGGTGAATCGTTCTCCCGGCCGGACCGATAACCGGCGACGTCGCAAGGTGCGAATCCATCGGCTTGAAGTTGGCGATCTCGCTCCACAGTCTCGTCGGCTGTCAAGCCCAAGGCCATTCGCCAGGCCGCGCCGTCGCGTCGCCAGATTGCCGCAACGCGCGGTCGGTCCCCCGCGACGTAGGGACGCAAACACGACGGCCGGTAGCCGGCGGCGCGCAGCCGTTCTGCCAACCCTTCGAATTCGTCAATCGGCAACGTCTGGCAGAACGCCCAGCGCTCGTCGATGAGGCCCGCCGCCGCCGCGAGTTGCGCCTCGATCGCCGCGCCCGCTTTGTCCCACGCCGGATCGAACGGAGGATCATTCCAATCGCGCGACGAAGGACGGGCGGCAAGAAGCTCAGCCTCGAAGCGTTTGATCGCCTGGCCGCGGTTGGGTTCTTCGGCCAGCTTGGGCAGTAGCGTATCGAGCTGCCTCGGCAGTGCCACGAGCGCCAACTCGGCGAGCGTTTTGGCGTCGCTGGCGGCATAATCGGCCAACACGGTGGCGGCGATCTCGCGAACGCCCGGGTCGCGCGCTTCGTCGCTGAAAATCGACACCAACGGTCTGAGCAGGGCCTCGCGGGCTGGTCGCAGGGCCGTCATCCACTCGCCAAGGTCCCGCACGCTCTGCGCGACGAGCTGATCGGCCGCGTGAGTGGCGATTCTGCCCCAGTGTTCGCTGTTGGCGTCGAACAAGGCCAGAGCGCAGCAGGCGCGGAAGCGTTGGCCGTCGGGCGCGCCGTCGTTGGCGGCCAGTTTCCAAAGGCCGTTACTCAGCTCGCCCGCGTGGCTCTGGAGTTGCGCGCGGATCAGGATCAGCTCGTCGGGCTCGGCCGAAAGCAACCGGCCGCGAAGGTAATCGAGCTGCGTCGGATCGCGAGGCAAAAGCGCCAAGCTGGCATGCAGACGCGCCTTGGGACTGCGGGTGCCGTCGGCGGCCACGCCCGCCAGTTCCATTTCCGCGTGCGCGCCGTGGTCGGCAAGCCGCGGGAGAAGCTCCGCCACACGGGCCGTGTCGGCGTTGAGCAGGGCCGTGACGAAAGCTCCGGCCGATTCGACCGCCTGCCGGTCGATCATGCGCAGCCGGCCCCAGACGACGCCGAACGTCACGGTCGCCACGAGCGCGGCCAGCGCGCCTCCGCGTGTTAGATGGTATCGTCCCGCCGCGCGCATCACGCGCCGCTCATGCGCCGTCCAGTTCTTGCGTTTCGTGAAGAGCAGGATATTCGGCCATTCCCACCAACTGGGCAGAAAGCGCGAATCGGGATTCGCGGCGTAGGCGGCGGCCCGTTCGGCCAGCCGCAACTCGGCGCGGCCGCGCCGCGTTTCGCGCTGCTTGCGCGTGAGCCAGTCGCGGAGTGAAGGAACAAGGTAGTCGTGAGTCAATTGGAAGGATGAAGGATGAAGGATGAAGGATAAAGTATGAATCCGAAGACGCCTGTTCCGGCTCCTGCCGGCTGTCCCCTGTAACCTGTAACCTGTCCCCTGCCTCCCCCTCCTCGTCAGCGGGCGTGATCAGCCGCAGCTCAGCGTCAAGGATGCGCAACAACTCGGTGAATTCGTCGGTCCGCCGCTCGTAGCCGGAGGCGGCGAGCAATTCATGACCACTCCGCCGGTGCCCCTTGATGTCGGCGCCGGCCTCGGGGAGCAGGGCCTTGAGCACGGCGCGGGCGGCCTGCTGGTGCAGGCGATGCCGCGGAGGAGCGGTCGAGGCGCTGAAGGTCTCTTCGAGGAACGTGGCGCCGACGCCGGCGGTGCCGCCGATTTCCTTGAGCGTGGCGGGCGCCCAGGGCTTGCTCTTGACCATCTCGGCGAACAGCGCCAACCGGACGGAGACGACTTTGCCGTCCTCGGCCAAGTCGGCGACAGCCTGGTCCAGGAATTGTTCCTGTTCGCGCGTCAGTTCACCGTGGGGTGGGTTTCCAACCTGCAATACTTCAGGATTTATGGCAGGTTGGAAACCTGCCCCACGAGGGGAGGGCCCGCCCAAACAGCCGAAGGCGCGGCCGAAGAGGGCCAACACTTTGCGGGCGTGGCGCACATCGAACAAGTAGACCGCGGCGCTGTTTTCGTTTTCAACCAACGGGATCTCCAGTTCGTGGAGGAACTGTGAAGCGGCCATCCAGAAATCGTCGCGGACCATCACGACGCACTGGACGCGGCCGCCGTCGCACTGCCGCAAGGCGCGCACGAGCTCCGTGCCCTGCTGGTCGCGGTGCGAGTGCAGCCATTGCTCGAACTGGTCGAGCACGATCACCACCTTTTGGCCCGGAGCGAGGCCGCGCCCGCGGCGCAGTTCGGTCATCGTCGCGACGAGATCTTGTGGTGCGGGCGCCCCGCCTGCCTTTTCAGAGTCCGCGGGCGCGGCGCCCGCACCACAAGCCTTGCGCAATAGCTTCAGGAGCCTCGCTTCGGTGTCGTCGGGCGTCGCTTCCAAGTAAACGGCCGACACGTGCGGCGCCAGCCGCGGCAACACGCCCGCCTTGAAGAGCGAGCTCTTGCCGCAACCACTCGGCCCGTAGCTCAAGCCGACGGCAAACGTCGTGTCGGAATCGGTCCGTTCCATGCGTGACTTCCAGAAGCGAATGCTTTCAGGGAGACCCTCGCGGTCGGTTGGGCCGGGCAAGAGTTGCAGAAAGAAATCGGCATCGTCGCCGTCAAACGAACGCAGCCCCTTGGGGACAATAGGTGTCAGGCGATAGGCGATAGGCGTTGGGACTTCTGGGGTATACGTTACGGAAGGCGACAGGCGATTGGCGTCGGGCGTCGGAACTTCCGGAGCGGCGACCGCCGCCGCGGGAACGATCTCCCCTTTTCCCCTCCTCCCCTTTTCCCCTCCTCCTTCGGCCGCCACCGGGGGGCTTACGCCGGGGCACCCGCGCAGCGGGTCGGCTCGCCTGCGACGCCGTTTGGCCTGCCAGTGCCGCAGGTCGTCGGCCAGGTCGAGGGAGGTGGGATATCGGTCGGCGGCGCGCTTGGCCAACGCCTTGAGACAGATTCGATCGAGTTCCTTCGGCACCGTGTCGTCAAGCTGCCGCGGCGGGCGCGTGTCGCCACATGCGATTTCGTCGAGCAACACCGCCCCTTGGCGGCCGCGGTAGGGACGCTTGCCTGTCAACAGCTCATAGAACACCACACCCAGGCTGTACACGTCGCTGCGCGCGTCGACGCGGTGCCCCTCGCCCCGCGCCTGCTCGGGACTCATGTAGGCCGGGGTGCCGCAATGCGTCGAGCCGCGGCCGAAGGCCTCGTCGGCCAGGGCCAGGCCGAAATCGGTCACCAGCGGCAGGCCGGCGTCGTCCAGGACGATATTGCCGGGCTTGACGTCGCGGTGGACCAGCCCTCGCTGGTGCGCGTGGTGCAGCACGTCGGCGACCCGCGCCACCAACTCGGCCGCATCGTCGTGGCCCGGCCGGCGCTCGGCGATCAGGCGCGCCAGGTCGCCGCCGGGCATGAATTTCGAGACGACGTAACAAAGCCCGTCGTCCGTGCGCCCCACGTCATGCACAGGCACGATGCCCGCGTGGTCAAGTCCGGCCACCAAGCGCGCTTCGTTCATATACGCGTCGGCATCGGCGGGCGATTCGACCCGCTCGCGCCGTGGCACCTTGATGGCCACCAATGAATTACAAGAGGCGTTGGGTGTGATAACGCCCGTTTTTTTCAGGATGTGTCCATAGGTTTGTTCGCATGGTTAAGTCGGTTGGTGACATGGGCTACGGGTTCCTTTACGGGTTCCTCTTCTCTTCTGTGCCTTTGT
>DATLQY010000648.1:0-6815 GCA_035534975.1 Pirellulales bacterium | reverse complement strand
TGCCGCGGCCTTCGGCCACCGCCTCGGCGAAGTTCGCGAACAAGACTGTGATCCAGAGCCAGATGCAGACGGAACCGGTGAACCAAAGGGGGGCCGCGGTGCTCGACGGCGATAGGATGTCGCGCACCCAGAGCGCCGTGGTCAGGACGCTCCCCACCTCGACGACGAACATCACCGGATTTCGCCAGAGGTGCCAGGGAGTCAGCTTGAGCACGCTGGCCCATGCGGCCTCTTTGAGGATCGCGGCATTGAAAAGCGACAGCTCTTTGACCTTGGGACCACCCATGGGTTCTCCCTATCCCTCTTAAAACAACTTGCCCGATTGTGCCAGGAAGTGCTCCACGATCGGCCCGAGCGCCAGCGCCGGGAAAAACGTGAGCGCGCCGACGATCAACACGACGCCGACCAAAAGCAAAGTGAAAAGCGGACCCGTGGTCGGAAACGTGCCCGGCCCGGGAGCGACGGTTTTCTTACCCACCATCGAACCGGCGATGGCCAAGGCGGGAATGATCATCAGGAACCGTCCCGCCAGGACGTTGAATCCCAGCGTCGTATCCCACCAAGGAGTGTTGGCATTCAGCCCGGCGAACGCCGAGCCGTTATTGCCCGCGCAGCTCGTGTAGGCATAGAGAATTTCACTCAGGCCATGCGGTCCGGCATTGTTCAACGACGAGAGAGCGTACGGAGCCACTGCCGACCAGGCCGACATCACGAGAATCAAGAGTGGGAAAATCAACGCATAAAGCATGGCCAGCTTGACTTCCCGGGCCTCGATCTTCTTGCCCAGGTACTCGGGCGTGCGGCCGACCATGAGACCGGCGATGAAGACGGAAAGTAATACGAAGACGAGCATGCCATAGAGTCCCGCGCCGACGCCGCCGAAGATCACCTCGCCCAACTGTATATTCACCAGCGGCACCAGGCCGCCCAGCGGAGTGAAACTGTCGTGCATGGCGATCACCGCGCCACAGGAGGCATCGGTGGTGATCGTGGCGAAGAGTGCCGAGTTGGCCACGCCAAAACGGACCTCCTTGCCTTCCATGTTGCCGAGCCCCTGGTCGACGTCGAACCTCGCGACGACGGGGTTGCCTCCCGCCTCGGCCCAATAAGCCACGCCGACGCCGGCCACGTAGAGCGCCGCCATCGCGGCGAAAATCGCCCAGCCCTGCCTCTGGTCGCCCGCCATGCGGCCATAGGTATAGGTCAGGCCGGCGGGGATGACGAAGATCAGGAGCATCTCAATTAGATTGGTCAACGGCGTCGAGCTTTCGAAAGGGTGGGCGCTATTGGCATTGAAGAACCCACCGCCGTTGGTTCCCAGCTCCTTGATGGCTTCCTGGGAAGCCACGGGACCCATGGGGAGCGTCTGTTCGACCCCCTCCAACGTGGTCGCCTTGATGTAGGGCGAGAAATTCTGGATCAATCCCTGGGCCACCAGCACCAGGGCAAATACCAGGCAGATGGGAATGAGCAGGTAGACGATCGCCCGCACGATATCGACCCAAAAATTGCCGACGGTCCTGGGCTGGTCGGGAGTCAAGCGGCGCGTGAGACCACGGGCAATGACCAAGGCCACGCCGATACCCGCCGCCGCGGACGTGAAGTTGTGCCACGCCAGGCCGGCCATCTGGGTCAGATAGCTCATGGTCGCCTCGCCGGTATACGATTGCCAGTTCGTGTTGGTCGTGAAGCTGGCCGCCGTGTTGAACGACAAGTGTTCGCTCACCGGCGGCAGCTTTTCGGGGTTCAGCGGCAGCACATGCTGCATGCGCTGGATGCCGTACGTCACGACGACGCCCAACAAGCTGAACCAGAGCAACGCGGCGGCATACTGTCCACACGACTGCTCCTTGGTGGGGTCGACGCCCGAAAGGCGGTACATGACCCGTTCGAGAGGACCGAACCAACGTTCGAGCGGTCGCCGCGGACCCTCGAACACCCGGAACATGAATATTCCGATCGGCCTGGTGAGGGCCAGGATCGCCAGCGAGTAAACGAGTATTTGCAACCAGCCGTTGGTGGTCATGCGAGTTTCCTTCGAGCTTCAGCTAAAACCGCTCCGGACGCAGCAAGGCGAAGACCAGGTACCCGATCAGCACCAGGGAAAGAACCATGCCAAGGACGTATTCGATATCCACGGGGATTTCCTCTTTCAAAGCCGGTCGCAGCCGCGAACGTACGCCAGCGAGACGACGAAGAAAACGATCGTAAATAAAACGAAGGCGACGTCAATCATGGTCTGCTCTCTCGGTTGACCGGAATCAATTCGATTGGATGCCACCCGCCATGCGGTACGAGTTGCACGTGCCGTGCCAAGTCGGCGATAAACATAAACCAATTCACCGTCGCCGCCGTGGCCGTCACCAAGGCGCGTTCCCATCGCGTTCCCCATGTAATTCACACGATCGTCGGGTTTCACCGTTGCAAAATGCAATCTCCTCCAGGATTCTCAGTGATCGTGCCGCCGATTCGGCTGAGCAGTGGCTTCGGTTGAACCTGCCCGACATGGCGTTTTAAGCCTTCTCCGGCGCTGGCAACCGATGGCCCTCGCGAGCGTTGCGAAATATCTCCTTTTCGTAAGCTAATCGTGCAAGTTGCAATCTACTTTGGGATGCCTTGTCTCTGGCTCTTGGGCGCAAATCATTTGGGCAATTCGCCTTGTGCGATCTTTTCGCATGCGGCACGGGCATTGCTTTCATGTAGATTCCAATGACTGACAGCCGCAAAAGGTTGGCCGAATCGCTTCGAGCGGCGCAACCGTGAAGGGAGGGTGCGAATATGGAACTGGTCACGATGATCTGTCTCGCCCTGCTAGGCGTGTTGATGCTCGCCGGATGCGTGGCCATGATCGGCATGATGGCGACCTTGACGGTCCTTTTCCTGCGGCAATCGAAACGGCACTTCGCCGTCGCCTGGAGGCGGCTTTGGTGCCGCGAATCGACAGGCGTCTCCGCTCGTGGCGGACGCACCGGCCGGAAAGCATTCCTCGACGAAAGGGAAGCTCGCATAGCCTCGCACGTCGTGTCCGATCTCATTGCTGCCATGGGCTTGACCAGCATTTCGGGTTACATCCTTTGGGCGCTGGCATTTTGAAGCCGAAGGCACTCGGGTCAATGCACGGCGGGACGTCTTCGCTCCGTCGTGCGTTGCTCGCCCATCTTGCCCTTGTGAATCTTGTTCGCATCCGATCGATGTGTTGTAGTTCTCCGGCTCCCCGCCGAGCCGGACGGACGGCCCCATGGCCCCGACAGGCGTCACGCGTCGTCCAGCCGGGCCTGGTGTTTTCTTGCTTCCAGTGGCGTTTGTCGTTTGGTACGCTTCCGCAGGATGAAAGTTTTTCGCAACCACCCACGGGGACCATTCACCATGAACGCCACGTTCGAGTCACTTCGCTCGCTCAGCCTGTTCGTCGCAGCGGGGGTCTGTGAAATTGGTGGCGGCTGGCTGATGTGGAAGTGGCTGCGCGATGGCCGACCGACATGGTGGGGGCTGCTTGGGGCCGTCGTTCTGGTTCTTTACGGGATCATCCCGACCCTGCAAGCCAGCCACTTTGGTCGCGTCTATGCCGTATACGGCGGCTTCTTCATCGTGCTCTCGCTCCTCTGGGGTTGGTGTCTCGACGGCAACCGCCCTGACTGGCCTGACGTGATCGGTGGGGCAATCGCATTGATCGGCGTCTGCGTGATCATGTATTGGCCCAGGTTCACCGCAGTTGCGAGTGGGGTATGAAGAGATCTTAGCTCGAATTCGGTTGGAAGCGGTCACGGCCGTCAAAGTTATGCCAACTTACGGGGCCGGAAAAGTCGCCGCACGAGGCGCCGTAAGCATGTGGCTAAAACTGATTCCATCGCTCAAGGCGAATGCGCGGGCAAGCCGATACGGAGTTTATCCCTTGATGAAAACCGCCGGTTGACCGCGGCACGCAAGTGGAGCACCAGGACCCCTAGCGCCAAATTTGAACGGCGTCGAAAAAGCCCGCCCCTGGTCGCCGAGCGCCGCGCCACCCTAGTTCCCCAAATAGATAAGGAGTTGATCGAGATGAAATGGAGCATGTTTGTCGGATCGCTCGTTGTCAGCCTGGGTCTCTGTAGCCAGAGCATGGGGCTGGACTTGTCCAATCGGATACGTGGCAGCGAGATTAAATATTGCGGAAACTCCTGCTCTGAACCGAATTGTTGCAAACCGGCGGATTCCGACGAGACGAGCTGCTGCAAGCAGGCCGAAGAGCCGACTTGCGAAGAGCCGACCTGCGAGGAGAAGGAGCCGGCTTGCGGCGAGAAGAGCGACGATGCCAAATGCTGCAAGCATAAGCATAAGCGAACTGGTCCTTTCTCGCAGATGTTCAAGACTCACAAGAAATGCAAGCCAGCCGGTTGCGACAAACCGAGTTGCTGCAAGCAGCCCGAGCCCGAGAAGAACGGCTGCCCCGAGTGCTGCAAGACCACGCGTAACGGCCTTCTCGCGGCGCTGCACAAGCACCACCAGTGCTGCAATGGTTGCAATCACTGCCGTTGAGATGCCGCGCCGATACGCGGCCGATCGAACAGCGGGACAGCGGAACCGCCAGAAGCGCAATGGTTTAGGTTCAATCCGCGCGGCACGTCAGTTGCAAGTGTGGTGAACCACCCAGACTCTGCTGCGCGCGGCGAGCATCGGGGCCTGTGATACGGCCGACGATTCGATGAACCAGGCCACCCGGCTCCTCGGATGCTCCGACCCGCCGCCGTCCCCCAGGCCGTCGTCGGCGGCGGCGGCCGGCGCGGAAATCCAGGCGGCGTCGGCCGCCAGCAGCACTCCGGACCAAAGACGTTTGACGTCGTAAGCGTCAAATGCCGAGTCGGCGGAAACGAGCGTTAGCCCCTCTACTAGGGCCGTGGCAGCGACCAGTCGATCGAACGGATCCTTGTGGTGGAGCGGCAAGGTGGTCAGGGGCTCAATGTGGGCGATTTCGAGACACAAGTATCGAGCAGTAATTTCATTCCATGTACTCGCGCAGCTCCTCCAACGGTTCTTTGAAATCGTCAGGCACGACGAACAGGCCCTCGCAACTCCCGGCCTTGGGAAATCCGGGCCAGGAGGGACTAATGACATGCCCGGCCTGCTGCGGCGTAAGCCCGGAATGTTTGGCCATTCGCGCCCCGGATGGTCACCAGTTGACCCGCTTCTGCGGCGGATAGCAGCTCCGGCAAACGCGACCGGGCTTCAGCGATCGTAAGCTGAATCATGGTGATTCCTCCAAAGTGTATTCTACGCCGCTTGTGGCGCTTCTTCAACAGGAATGCCACAATGGGGTGGGGACGGGGCAAACTGGCATCGCCGAAAACGTCGATTTCCATACAATCACGGTCGAATTGCGAACTTCCACGTTGATTCTCCCCGGTTGCTACAGCGATGATCGATACAGCAAGGACGCTATTCAACGTAAATGACACCTACATCCCACCCCCGACCGCGGCCGAGGTGCTCGAGGAATACGCGTACCGCTACGGGCGCAGCTACGATTCGTACCTGGTCAATGAACCCGACCGCGAGTGCTTCTGGTCGCGAAACGGCCAAGGCGCCGTGGGATTGGTCCGAGTTGGCAAGTACCTCAAGATCGGCGGCGGACTCTTGGCGCCGGAGGAGTGCAAAAGCGCGCTCTTGGCGGAGCTCGTCGAGCACGCCGCGCGGCGCGGGCAATACCTCTCCTTCTACAACATCACCGACGACGACCTGCCGTTGTTTCGCGACTATGGGTTCCAGGTGACCAAGTGGGGCGAAGAAGCGATCGTCGACCTGCCGGAGCGAACATGGGACGGAAAAGCCTTCGAATGGGTACGGCGGCAATCGAATTACTGCATTCGCCAGGGAGTGGAGTTTTCCGAAGTCAAGAAAGACGAGCTCTTCGCCGACGACTGGAGTGCGATGTTGGCGGAATTCGACGAGATGTCGGCCGCACTGTTGGCGGCCAAGCCGCAATCGCGGGAGTTGCGGTTCCTTGACGGCGCGTTCGATCCCGATCGACTGGGGCGCAAACGAATCTTCGTCGCCCGCAGCGCTCCAGCCGCTAACCGCGTCGAAGGCTTCCTGGTGGCCAATCCCGGCGCCGACCGCAGACTTTGGTCGTTCGAGCTTTACCGTCATCGGCCCGACGCCGTGCGCGGCACCATGACCTTTCTGATGCACCAGGCGATGCGGCAGCTTGCCAGTGAAGGAGTCGAGGCGGTTTCGCTCTGTCTTCTACCGGGCTTGCGGGCGGGCGGGCCGCGGCTGGGCGACAGCGCGCTGGCGCGCCGCGGCATCGCGTTGGGGAGCCGGTACTTCAATTTCCTGTTTGACGCAGCCGGGCTGTACCACTTCAAGAGCCGTTTTCGTCCCCGTTACGAGAGTCGTTACATTTGCGCCCTGCCCAAGATCACGCTCGGCTCGGCCTGGGCCTTGATCCGGCTCTTAGGCGTGCTCGACGTGGAACCACGAAAGCTCGCGCGCATTCTAGGCCGGCGTTGTCGGAAGTGGTTGCCGCGCACGACGCTGGCCGCGCCGGATTAAGGACTCACTCATCCGCCAGGCGGTAGCCGACGCCTTGTTCGGTCCACGCCAGTTCCGGCCGCGCGGGAAACGCCTACGTCAAAGTGAACTGCGCCGCGCTCAGCCCCACGCTTCTGGAAAGCGAATTGTTTGGTCACGAACGCGGGGCCTTCACCGGCGCCGTGGCGCGTCGCATCGGACGGTTCGAGCAGGCCGACGGGGGAACGATCTTCCTTGATGAAATCGGCGATTTGGACGTCGACTTGCAGGCCAAGCTGTTGCGCGTGCTGCAAACCGGACAGTTGGAG
>DATLQY010000647.1:0-3136 GCA_035534975.1 Pirellulales bacterium | reverse complement strand
AATAGCACGTCCCTCTGCGTTTGTCGGATATGCTCAGCCGTAAGGAAGTCATGGTCGTGCCTGGAAGGCGGTTGAACTTCTGGGAAAACCGGCGCGATCGGACCACGGGACCGAAAGTGCTCGATTGCCTATATCTGGTTAGACGCCCAAGGGTGCCGTTGGGTTCGCAAGATTCTTGGAATTGTTTTCTGCTGAGGGTGGATGGCACGACTCGGCGAGGGCACTGGCGGCAACGAATTGGGACTAGTCCCAATTCGCCAGGTGCGCGTTCCACTTGGGCACGAACCTCCGGGTGGCGAATGCCTAGAGGGACGGTTGCCGACAACGAGACGCGAAAGGCTAGCAACGGTCGATGACGTCAAAGGAGCCCGCGTCTGATTTCCAGTTAGACCGGATGGGCCGAGTTGTCCCAATCGGCAAAGTCGCCGATGAACTTCAGCAGCGCGCGGCGCAGCTCCTGATCGGTCTTGCCCGCGGTGGCGGGCGACATCGGCCGATTCAGCAGCTCGCGCGCCTGGGCCTTGAACTCCCCCGGGCAGTTTGCGTCGCAAGGGTCGCGCAGCAACAGGGCCATCAGCACCCGGCCAGCCGCCAGCGGCCGTCGCGCACACCACAAGTGCAGCGTCGACGGGTGCCCATGCCGGATCGACTTTTCGCGAGCGGAGTGCTTCGATAGACCGCAATCGGGAAGTCGACCTCGCAAGGTGTTGGCATTCCTTGGGGATCATGGTTTTCCAATCAGACGTTCGGCCCAGCGAAGGACCGATTCCGCGATCCGCACGGCGCGTCGGTATTGTCTGTTGGTGACCGGAGGGGCATGTCCCGGATAGCGTGTTTCAAAGGCAAAGGGATTCAGGTCCTCCGCCTTCCATACATATTTGGGAACTTTGACACCGCCTCGGTTCAGCAGATCGAGCAGATGCTTCAGGTCATGCACATATGGGAAGGGCAAGGCGCGCTGGATGAATACGGCCTTGATGGCCTTCTCAGCCGCCTGCTGGGCGTCGAAGCATAGATCTTCCAAGTAAACGCCCGCATGGGATAGGCCGGCCCCTGCCAGGTTGCTCTTGGCACGGTTGATCCATTCGCGCGGATCGGTCGGAGGATAGCGTCTACGCCCCATGAACGATCTTCCCCTCTCGCAAGGCGGGATAATAAATCAGATAGGGCGAATCAGCGTACCGTTCGATGTCTTCGGCGCTGGCGAGCACCACATCCACAGCCGCGACGGCGGGCAGGTGGCGATAAATTGCGGTCAGCAGACGCCAGTGGTTGAACTTGCCGCGCTTGATGACCAGGAGGTCGATGTCGCTGTTTGGACCCATCTCACCACGTGCGGCCGAACCGAACAGGATGATCTTGTCTGGTTGCGCAACCTCAACAACTCGCTGAATGATGTCGGCGAGAATCTCCTTGTCGGGCCGCCCGGTCTTGGCCCGGCGCCTCGTGGCGGAGGCACGCTGGTTATTATTGGAGTTGGTCGGCATATTCCACCTGCGAAGCCATCATCGCATAGGAAACGATGGATAACGAAAGCGGCCGACCCGCCGAGCGGGTGCCCCGATCGCCGCACTCCAAATGGCCCCGAGCGCCGCACTCCATATCAGCTTAAGCTCCGGGTCTCGATCCGGTAAACCGCACGCGGGCCAATTTCAGCAGGTAGGCGTAGACCGCTTCGAGCTGGTGGGGAAGCGGATCGACATTCGACATCGACAGGCCGAAATACGGGTCGAACTCGTAGGCGATCCCCAGTGCGTAGGCTTGGATATCCAGTCGCAGCAGGTTTCCATCGCCGTCGTAAGAACTCGAGGCACTCATGATCGCGAGTGCCGCCAGATCGGCCTGAGTCAGCGTCACGCGGCGGAACCGTTCGGTATGCAGCCCGACCAGCCCAACCGCCCATGCACCATCACCCGCCGGGCTCACGCTTTCGACCCGCATCGGCTCGTTGAAAAGCGACCCGCTCAGCGTCTGGCCAACGCTTACCATACTTGGAGTTCTGATGGTGTTGGTCGTGGTCATGACCTAGGCGCGATCCGCCAAGAAAGTTGCAAGGCTTTGCCCGCCAAGGGATTCCGATGGCAAAAGCGTGCAAGCAGTATGGCGGCGTCGAGGGACGAATGCAAGCGCCCAGGAGCAAGGCAGGTTACCGCGGCGAAGATCTTTCGCGAGCTCCTGAGTCAATCCGCGCATCGCCGGGGCGGCTCTGACGCGTCGTTTTCAAAGCGCAAATCTGCGCTTCGAACGCGTTCCAAGCCAGACACGATGTAGAAAGTCCATGCCGCGAGGTACCGATCGCAGTTGGGATACTGCGCTCCGCCGGCACATCCGCGTCGGGAGCCGGTCTGAGCCATCCGTCCCACGCGAGCGTGCGCGCCACCGATTCCACGGAAACAAGAGCCGCCTGTTGCCGCACCGCAACACGGCCGAACGCGGCGGTGAATTGCGACGCCTCCGGCGTGTCGGCGATGCGGGCACCGATCGGATTCAGATCGACAAAACTAGCAGGGCGATCGAGGCGTACGTTCCACCCAGAAGACTGGTAAAAATCGCCTGAAAAAGTTTTCTGAACTCCGCGCTCTTCGACTCGCGGCCCCGTGGAAACCGCAGATTCGCGCTCGGTCGTCGGGTGCTAAGTCGCATGGCTTCAACGGTTTGCAAGTTGAGCCGCCGTCCCGGATGACGCGACCGTCCGCGGGAGTTGGTTGTTTGCGTATCCAAGCCAAGCAGGGTGTAAAAAGAAGGACGAATACGGATTTCGTGGGGGCGACCAGGGGAAGAGGGAGACGCGGTGACGGGGGGACGCGGAGAGACCGAGGAAGATTCACAAATGCCCCAGCGCGGCCTTCGGCCGCAACCAAAGACTGAACGGTCCACGAATCGCACGAATTCCACGAATGAGTCCCGGCGTGCCGGGACTCATCGAACATTCGTGACATTCGTGTGATTCGTGGATTGTAGAATCTTCGCTCGCAACAAGGAAATAGAAGGTTAGTAGTACGAATTGCACGAATGTCGGATGAAGACGGCCGTGTTCAAAGGAAAGGCGGAACGTCGGACTACTGACTATTCCCACAAGAAATCTTCAACCACGAAACACACGAAACACACGAAAAAAAGGAGGGAGCCAACGGTT
>DATLQY010000646.1:0-4600 GCA_035534975.1 Pirellulales bacterium | reverse complement strand
CTCGACAAGCGTCCTATCAACGGATATTTCTGGGGTGTCTTTCGCTAGTAGGCTTGGCGACGTTGATTTCCATGCTCATTGGGCCGGGCACATGCATGATGAGCGGAGCGGCACTTGCGGTGATGGTCCTGATGGCCACATGGGATTTCGGCGGCGTGGTCGTGTAGGCTACGCTTTCCTGCGGCTCGACGTTCAACGGCGCACAAGTCGTTCACAATGAATGACTTAAGAACCAACCGTTGGGACTGTCATACGGCCCAAAACCGGCCGAATCGGCAAAATCGAAAAAAAGCTTCCTCTCGGCACGATTCTCGGCCGAAACCTATAGACAGGCAATTTTGATTCGGTACCGAGGTTGCGCGGGGGGATTACTCGCAACTTCTGCCCGCCAGACCCGAGTGGATTGGTTCGCGGGCTCCCTCCTTACCATACCTCGCCGCCGCAGTTGCCTTGCCGATGTGAGCGAACACAAGGCTCTTTTGCCGTGATCCCATAGGAGGGGAAGCATGCACCGCTTCATTGTAGCTTCGGCGATTACCGCAATCGCCCTGCTGGCGCCTGGTTGGGCGACAGCGTCGAACAAGGAGACTGCTCAGCACATTGCCAAGACGCTGAAGCAAAGCGGACGTCTCCATAATTTTGATTTGGGCGTCAAATTCAAGGATGGAACCGCTTGGCTGATCGGTCGTGTCGCCAGTGAAGAACAAAAGACATTGGCAACCGAAATGGTGGAGGGTCTTCCAGAGGTCTCAACGGTTGTGAACGAATTGGAGGTCTCTCCAGCCCAATCGAGCGGCAAACCGACGGCCCAGTTGATCGGCTTCGTTGCGGGAAAACCTCAGGCTCCCCGGCAACCGGTCGTGCGTGCCGCAGCCCCGCGTGGTATGCGGTCGGGCTCGGTGGATGACGACGCATTTGCGGCCGCCCCGACCGTCGATTCGCAGTTTCAAGTCACCGCCGGCGAACTGGAAATGGACCGCGATGGTCAACCTGCCCAGTTGAAACCGATGACGCGGAACAACGCCGCGCCGCGCAACGCGCACCGTCAACGCAAGAATACCTCGTCCGCCAGAACGGCATCCCGCGGCCAGGGCGGGGCCGCACAGGCCGGCCCTCGAGCGCTGCCTCCGTTTCAGCAGGACGGTGGCGACCAGAATGGCGCCCGCGGATCTCAGCGTCAACAGATTCAGTTGATCCCCATGGTCCAAGGTCCCAATGGCCAATTGATCCCGCTTCGACCGATGCAGGGCGCCCAGCCGGCCGTGCAGCAGACTGCCGGCCAGTCAGCCCCTCGTAAATTCCGCCGCCGGCCCTTTGGGTTCCGCACCGCGTCGGCGAGAATGCCCACCATGGATCAACAAAATGGTGGACCAGGTGGACCCGGCGGTCCAGGAGGTCCGATGCCGGCTTATTCACCCGCCAGCAATGCCGGCGCGGCGCCGACGACCTACGACCAACCGCACATGCCGAATTACTCCTGGCCCAGCTACGCCTCTTACCCAAATTACGCCGGGTTGACGTATCCGAAGCAGTATTCGCCGACTGCTTGGCCGTACATCGGTCCGTTCTATCCCTATCCGCAGGTCCCGCTTGGGTGGCGGAAAGTGAGTCTGGAATGGGATGACGGATGGTGGTTCCTCGATTTCGACGACTTCAACGGTCACTAAAAAACCAGAAACGTGTGTGCGTCCAAACCCCCGCCGGCCCGATGGTCGAGCGGGGGTTTTTTTGGTTTGGACGGGTTTTTCGTCAAAATCGGAAAAACCCGCAAGTTTGATCCCAATTCACACGATAACTACGGCTAGTTTCAACGGCGGCATTTGCGCGGCGGAGTGCCCAGCCTGCTGGCACGCCAAACGAACCGTTGGTAACTCCTGTGACCAAGGTCACTAAGATCAAGCGAGGGATCGCCCATGTTGTCAAAGACCGTCCACACCTTTCTCTTCGCGTCGTTGGCGCTGTCGGTTTTGGGTGTGACCGGTTGCGCGTGGCCATTGAACACGCAGTTCAGCCACCCCAGTATGCACTTGCCCATCCCAATTCCGCTCAGTCCTTACTTCCAAAAGGAGGCGGAAGACAAGTTCTGGATGAAGGAACGCTATGCTCGCGTCCCAATCCTGGGTCCTGTCACGTCGGGCGGAGTGCCAAAGGCCTTGGATGCTCCGTCGCCGGACGAAGTGATGCGGGCGATGGAACGGGCACGCCCGGTTGAAGGCGGCTGGCCGCTGATTCACGAAGTCCAGCGTAACAACGTGCAAATGGTGATCTTACCGATCGCCGATTACGTCGATCCGCCACGGGTCTATCCTTTGATCGGGCCGGCTCAACTGCACCATGCCCACTACAAGTGCATCATTTATTACACCGAGGTCACGCGAGTCGGCTGGCCGGTTCCGCACACGACCGTCGACGAGGACGCCCAGGAAGTCATTTACATCGACCACAACCACTTCCACATGGTCGGCAACGTGGACGACGGCGCCGGTGGCAACCTGTAGATCGACCGAAAGCACGGCTGGCGTGCGACTTAGCACACCAACAACGTCGTGTCCGAGTGCGGGAAGGCCTTGCCTCTCCCAGTGCCGCGGGCGTAGGATAGTTGCGGAGTGGATGTTGATCACCCCGCGGCCCTCGGCCGACGCGAGATGCGTGTAAACCTACTGAACCTCAGTCTGGCCATCGCCGTGGCGGCAACTCCTGCCCTTGCTTGGGCCGGTCCCGCCGAAGACCAATACGCCGTGGCGGCCGGGCACTATAACCAAAAACGATGGAAGCTCGCGGCCGAGGAGTTCCAAAGATTCCTCACCGACTATCCGACGCACGCCAAGGCCCATCGCTCGCTATTCTATCTCGCGGAATCGCAGGTGCAGCTTCGGCAGTTCGACGATGCCGCGGCGGGTTTTCGCGAGTTCATCCGCCGTGCGCCCGACGACAGCCTTGTGCGCAAGGCATTGTTCCGAGCTGGTGAGGCCAGTTTCTTGGCTGGCCGATTCGACGACGCCGAACGTGATCTGAACGAGTTTCTCCGAAACTCGGGCGACGACCCCTTGGGCGGTTTTGCCTTACCCTACCTGGGCGATATCGCGGCAGGTCGCCATGACGTGGCAGCGGCGCAAAAGTTCTATTCGCAAGGGCTGGCCCGGTTCCCTCAAGGTGCCATGCAGGACGACTGCCGCTTCGGTCTGGCCCAGGCGCTCGAGGAACAAGGGGAGCACGAAGAAGCGCGGCGGCTTTACTTGGCACTCGCGTCCAAGACCAAGAGCCCTTGGGCCGACGACGCCCAGTTCCGGCTCGGGGCGAGCCAATATGCCGCGGGCGAATTCGACGCCGCTTTGCAGTCGTTCGCGGCCTTCGAGACGTCGTTCGACGGGAGCCCGTGGAAGGACAAAGCCGCATTTGCCGCCGGACAGTCGCTGTTCTATACGAAGAAATACGATCAGGCCAAGGTTCGCTTCGAGGCGCTGGCACGAGAGGCATCCGAAGGGCAGCCCGACGTGGCGCTCGAAGCCAAGTATTGGCTCGGACTGGTACTCAAGGCGCAGCGAAATTGGGACGCCGCTGCCGAATGTCTGCTGTCCAACGCCGCCGCCAGCGACCAGCACCCATTGGCGCCGGCCATTCATTTCCAGGCGGGTGACACCCTGGTTCATGCTGGTCGTATTGCCGAGTCCGCCGGACAATTCGACCTGGTGATTCAGCGTTGGCCGCAAAGCGAGTACGTCGATGACTGCCAGCTCGGAAAGATCCATGCGACGCTGGCCGCCGGAAATCACGCGGTGCTTGATGAAATGGTCGCCGCATTCATACAGCAGTTTCCCGACAGCCCGTTGAAAACCGATGCCCAACGCGCCCAGGCCCGTTCGCTTTTGGCCCGTAAGGAACCAGCGCGGGCGGCGGCCCTGCTCGAGGGGTTATTGGCCGCCGGCGCCGAAAACAAAGGTCCGGCCGCCACCGATGCCGCCACGCACCGCTACCTGCTTGCTCTGGCATACCTTGGCCTCCAGCGCTACGACGACGCGTTGGCGACGCTGGCACCTGTGCTGGCGCTGCCTGGCGGGGAACTCAAGTCCGACGCCCAGCGCGCCGCCGCCACCGCACTAGTCGCCCAAGGCAAATTCGCCGAAGCGGAGGCGCCTTTGAGCGCCTATTTGAAGGCCAATCCCAAGGGCGATGCCGCGGCATGGGGCCAATCGCAGCTTTGCCTTTGCCTTGCGCGATCCAAGCAACTCGATCGGGCCAAGCAAGTCTACAAGGCACTGGCCGGCGAACACCGCGCCAGCCAGTGGTTCGTGTCCACCACCGCGGCACTCGCCGAAGCGGCCCTGGATGCCGGCGACCAGGCATGGTCCACCCATTTGTTCGCGTCGCTCTTGGCCGACGGTACGCCCCCACAATTCGTCGCCCGCGGGCTTTCGGGCACGGCGTGGCACCAATACAAGGCCGGACAGTTGTCGGAAGCGGAAGCGACATTCGGACGATTGCTGGCCGATTATCCTGACGACGCACTGGCCCCCGAAGCGGCCCTGGTGCGCGCCCAGATCCTGGAAAAGCTTAAACAGCCCGACGCGGCGTTGGCGATGTTTCGCGCGGTCACCGACAA
>DATLQY010000645.1:0-6536 GCA_035534975.1 Pirellulales bacterium | reverse complement strand
GCCCGCGCTCGGTCGGATCGAGCTCGATGGTCTTGGCCCGGCTTTCGGCGTGATCGAATTTGCCCAATAGGACCCAAGGAGTGTGGTACTTCGAGGCGGCAAACAATCGAGCCCGGCTTCCGTCAGCGACCAATACCCATGTAATCATGTGCTTGCCCTCCCGATGGTCGTTCGACCTCAATGCGATTGACGACCTGCAGAACCTCGTCAAGGTGCGAGACAGCCTCCTGGGCGACTTGCTTGAGATAGAAACTCGGCAGTCGTCCGCTGAGAACCAAGACACCGCTGTCGAGGTGCCACGACAATCGGCGTAAAGCAGGATCGCCATGGGCCGAAAGCCGGTCCTGAATCCTGGTTTCGACCTCATCGATGAATAATGGATTCATCCGGTGGATCCTGGTATCAAAGGACTGCCTGCCTCCCACTTGGAAATCGTGGGGGATGTGCGCGATACCGTCGAACGGCCAAGTGCGACAGCGAATCTCGCAGATCAACATGAGTCAGAGGGTTGCAAAGCATGTGCCGGATATGGACTCGTCGTCCGATTCTTGTTTTTTCCGGGGCCGGCAAGGCGGATTCGCACCACGCCACGAAATGGATTCGGGGTATTCCGGCCTGAGCAAAGCTTCGGGAACTGGTTCACCGGCAGCCATCTTGAACGTTTTGCCGCCAAGAGGCCGGTTCATCGCCAACGGCGATCGCCAGTTGAAAAGAGGTCCTTTCGTCGCTCAATTATTGTCTTAATCGCGCCGATACCAATGGATTAAGCGGCGATGCATGACCGCCCCCTCGGCCGAAAGGGCATTGCCCATGTCGCTGATTCACAATCCCCGCCTCCAAAAGCTGGTCGGAGGGACCATTTTCGAGCGGCTCTGGCTGTTTTCGATATCCAAGGTCCAGTTGTTCCTGCTGGGCGGACACAAGGACTTGAGGGTTGTGCGGCGGATCAGGCAGATCCGCAAGGCCAGATCGTCGTTGCAGACCGCCTACGAGCTCTACATGGTGCATTCTCTCGCCACCGCGTACCGCGAAGTGCCCGGCCAAATGGCGGAAGTCGGTGTGTACCAAGGCGCTTCGGCGAAGCTGCTTTGCGAAGCCAAGGGCGACAAGCCCCTGCACTTGTTCGATACTTTCGAGGGCCTGCCCAAGCCATCGGAACGCGACCGGGCGGTCCACGGCGAAAAACAATATGCGTGCAGCCTGGAGTCTGTCCAGGCAGTCCTCAAGGACCAACCGGGCGTGTACTATCACAAGGGCATGTTCCCTCAATCGGCGGCCGACGTGCCGGAAGCGACCTACACATTCGTCCATTGCGACGTCGATTTGTACGAGAGCACGCTGGCCTGCCTGAAGTATTTCTATCCCAGAATGACGAAAGGTGGCGTCATCCTCTCGCATGATTATTCAATACTCGCCGGCGTGAAGCTTGCCTTCACCGAGTTTCTGGAAGACAAGCCCGAATCGCCCATCGAGCTGCCTTCGACGCAGTGTATGCTGGTGAAACTCTAGCGACGCAACCCTTGGCACGCGCTTTGCACAGCACGAATCCTGTTGCACTATGGCCCCAGGGGAGGCTGTTGCACCTGGAGGTTCCCGTCATGCGATCGATGTGTCTTCACCGTGGCGCGAAAGCGCGTTCGGCGATAGGGATTGTTGGGGCGGAGCTCCTGGTCTTTTTGCTGTTTCTGCCGGCGCCTTCCGCCGCCGGGGCCGATGGCTTGGTTCATATCCACGTGTCGGCGGAGCTGCTCCAGCGCGAGGCGCTTCAATCGGTCGAGAGAGATCTGGTGGTTCGCGACGTGATTCTTGGCGTGCCTGTCCAGGGTAAAGCGCGCCTGAAGGCGGCCACAAGTCTGAAACTCCTCGACGGACAGGAAAAAGGGGTGTTCGAGATCGTTTTGACGGGATCGGCCGTCTCGGCGACCAGCGCCAATGCGGGTCAGGCCACGATTCATAGCCGCACCACGACACGTTTCACCGCCCGAAAACAGATCGTCCTCGACCGTGAGGGTCTCCACCCGCAACCCGCCACGTGCCGTGCCGTGGCGACTTCGACGATCACCGGCGTGGCCAGTTCATTACCGAGATTACGGGGTCGAATTGCCAGGCGAGTGGCGTGGCGACGGGCCCAATTGCAACGCGCCCAGGCCGAGCTCATCTCGGCGCGGCACAGCGAACAGTCCATTGGACGCGACTTCGACGCGGATATCGCGCGTGACGTGCGGCAAGCCAACGCGTGGCTGGCCAGCCGCCTGAAAAGCCTGCCCGCCGCGGGCGGCGAGCCCCAACCGCGATTTCGAACGTCGAGCGAGGGCTTGAAAGTGACGGAACTGACCGGCAGCCTGACGGACCTGGCCGCCGTTCAGGATTCGCTGAGAGAAATTGACGTCGCCGTGGGATTACGGTTTGACAACGACCACCTTGTTCTTACCGTCGGATTGCCGCGAACGAAGGCGGATGCCGGAGGCAATCTCGCCGAATCCGACTGGCCAACGATTCTGCCCGCCGCAAATCTTCTGAAGCTCGCCCCCAGGCAGCCGTGAGACCAGCCCCTCCCGTCTAGTGCCCCTGTTTCGCATACGCGAGCGCTCCACCGCTTGGGAGCTCCATGCAGTCGATCGCGGTCACGTTGCCGGACCGGTTCCAAAGCACTCCATGGCAAACGACGACGTGCTCGGCGTACTCGTGACTGTGCTCGACCAGCAGACGATGGAGGCGCCGCAGATTGTAGTGCGGCACGGCCGGGTAAAGATGGTGAGGCAAGTGCAGATCCTGGCCATAGATGAACATGGCCCAGCGCAGTGCCGGGTTGCACAAAATCACACGGCTGTTGGTGAGCTTGCCGTCGTCGGCGTTGGCGTGCTGGAAGAGGTCGCGCAAGAGCATGAAATAGGGGAAGGACGTGAACATCGGCAGCACCCACAGCAGCCAGAAATAGACGCCCCAGTCGGTGCCCGTGCCGTACCGCAGCCAGGCCGCGGCGCACTCCAGGAGCGTGATCCAACCGAGCCGCAGCAGACTGGTCGTCTTGCTCGATATCACGGATCGAAGCTGCGACCTGAAGAACCATTCCTCAGGCAGCAACGCCACGACGACCGCGGCGCCGCTCCAGAACGCGAAAGGCGCCAGCAGTAGCGATCGCCAGTCGCCGAAGTAGCTGAGATAGCCCATCGTGGCGACCATCGGCACGATCCAGGCCATGCCGAGCACGGTCGTGACGCGGAACTTGCCGATCCACCCGCGCCCTCCCCCCCGCGGCTGGTAAGGATTGATGCTGTTTCCGAGGGTGGTGATGTAGATGTTGTCCCACATGTAGCGCAACAATCGGGCGGGCGAGAACATGCCTCCCACGAATCGCCTGAGGAACTCGCCGCGGACCATGGGAAAACGGTCCATCATCCGTGTTTCGCCCATGTTCAGCAGTTCGGGGTCGCGCCGCCAATCATTGGTGTACTCATGGTGGCCCAGATGGATCAATCGGTACTGGGCCGTCGTCGAAAACAAGGGAAACATGCAGAACCAATCGGAAACCAGTTCGTTCCAAAAACGGTTCTTCAAGAGAATATAGTGGGCCCCTTCGTGGGCCAGCCCGGCAAAGCGGTGCTGAATGGCGCCGATCAGGACCACGGCCACCGCGAGCACGGGGACGCACCACCATCTCGAAAGACCCCACTCCCCTCGGAGATGGCAAAACGCCGCCGTCGGCACGATGACGGCCGCCAGGGTCGCGTAATCGGCGGCAAGGTAGAAAAGGTTGGTGTGGTTGTCGAGATAGCGGAGCGGGTGAATGAGCCGGGCCAGCCCGCGACGATTGAGTGTTTCGCCCAACTTCTTGGCGCGCATTGGGTCACACTCCCTCGTCGGAGGCCGGCAAAGAGTGATGGGAGTCAGGATGCAAAATGGCCGCGCCCGGCGGATCGAACCGTTTGCGGCCGGGTGACAGTCCGCCCACTTGGGGTTCGCACGGCGCGGCCTGTCGCGTAGCCTGCCTGGAGTTCGTTCTCCGGTCCATAGGTGAAACCCTTAGTGGCGCGGTGAAAAACCCTTACTGCCCGCCCCCACGACGACAAGCCGGTCGATCACGTGGATGACGCCGGCGACGTACTGGCAGCATTGATAACAGCGCCATTTGGCCGTCGGCGAGCCGACATCGCCCCATAGCAGCACGGTCCCCTGCGAAACCGTGAGACGGACCGACTCCAACTCTGGAATGCCGCGCTGCACGAGATCGTTGACCACCCGCCTCCGCAGTTCCTCGTCGTGTCGTCCCTGTCGGTCGCAACCTGGGTTGTCGTGCCACCGGGTGTGCGACGGCTGTAAAGTGCCTGTCATGCTGGGTCATCCTTTCCGTGGGATAAGTGCAAAGTGCAACGGTGGTCTGGCATGATCCCGTTGCGAAGATCCAAGGGGCTCGTCATCCCCCGCAACACTCGTGCCGCGGTCTTGATCGACTCGCATGTGAGTTACGCAAGGCAAATTCCCCACGGACTTGCATTCCGGCGGGCTCCGAGGTCGATGCGCCTCCAACGTCAAGGAAATCCAGCCGTGGTCGCGCGGCGGCCAATTTGGCCGTCGCAAGACCAGCGACGGCCGCGGCCGAATTGCCACCAGAACTCGGTTCGAAAGCGCTTCGCGTAGTCCAGGGCGATTTCGCTGATCGGCTGGCGACGGCAATAAATCCGGGCGTGGCCGGACATCGGCGCCCCGTCGCTGAAGAAATGCCATATAGGTGCAAAGGGCCGTTTGGCATGGCACTTGCATGACATGTCCCCACCGTTCGCAGCCAGGAAGCGCAGCGCCGTGGCAAAGCGGCGACAGCGCCGCCCTGCCGGCCCAAAACGCTTCGCGAAGAAAACCGACTCCGCATCCCCCGACAAAAAGCCATTGCGACGTCGCGCGAGAGGCAAAGGGTGGCGCGGTCACAACCGCGCCGCTACGCGGCTTGCTCACTGGCGTGGGGATGGCGGAGATCGGTTTTCTTCGCTGCGCTCGCGGTGTTCCATTTGCCTTCTCGTTGCTGCGCAACGAGAAGGCCAAGTTCTTCCCCCGCGTTCGTCGGGGCGTGAACGATTACGCAACTTGCCGCTGCGAGTCCAAACGTCGGGCCGTATTGATCAGCGCCACGTGCGAGAAGGCCTGCGGGAAATTCCCGACGAGCCGCTTACGGCGCGGGTCGTATTCCTCGGAGAGCAGTCCCACGTCGTTGCGCAGCGCCAACAAACGCTCGAAGAGCCGCACCGCTTGTTCGCGCTTTCCCAACAAGTGCAAGTCACTGGCTAGCCAGAAGGTACAGGGCAGAAAGGCCCCTTCGCCCGGCGGTAGGCCGTCGACGCCGCTTTCCGTCGGATAACGGGCCACGAAGCCTTCGATCGTCAGTTCACGTTCGATCGCTGCGATGGTACCGCGCACGCGCGGGTCGTCGACCGGCAGGAAACCGACCAGAGGAACCATCAGCAAGCTCGCGTCGAGCTGTTCGGCGCCGTAATATTGGACAAACGCGCCGCGCTTGGCGTTGTAGCCCTGGCGGCAGACATCGTCATGAATCTGGGCGCGCAAACGTCGCCAACGATCGACCTCGCCGTCCCCCTCGAATTCCTCGACACACTTGATCATGCGATCGAAGGCCACCCAGGCCATCACCTTCGAATGAGTGAAATGCCGACGCGGCCCGCGCACCTCCCAGATTCCCTCGTCGGGCTGCCGCCAGGCCGATTCGAGGAAGTCGAGCAGGTGGCAATTCACGTCCCAGGCGCGAGGGGCCGCCGTCATGCCGCTGCGGCGGCCGACGTAGGCCGCCGCCATCACCTCGCCGAACACGTCGAGCTGGAACTGCTGGTGGGCCGCATTGCCGACCCTCACCGGCGCCGAGTTCTCGTAGCCCGGCAACCAGGGCAATTCCAACTCGGGCAACCGCCGCTCGCCTCTCAAGCCGTACATGATGTTCATCTGCGACGCGTTGCCCGCGACGGCCCGCACCAGCCACTCCCTCCATGCGGACGCCTCCTGGCTGTACCCTCCCGCCAGGAGTGCCTGAAGGGTAAAGCTGGCGTCACGGATCCAACAGAAGCGATAATCCCAATTCCGTTGGCCGCCCAGCCGCTCGGGAAGCGACGTCGTGGGAGCGGCGACGATTCCGCCCGTAGGCGCGTAAGTCAAGCTTTTGAGGACGATCAGCGATCGCAACACGGCCTCGCGCCAATTGCCCCGGTACGCGCATCGGCTCGCCCAATCGCGCCACCAGCATTCGGCCGATTGAACGGCTGAGGCCGCGTCGATTACGTGCGGCGCCGGCTCGTGCGAGGGGTGCCAGTCGAGCAGGAAGGGCGCCGTTTGCCCCTCCGCCACCGTGAATTCCGCCACGGTGGCGAGCTCTTCTCCTCGTAATGCAATGGGCGTCCTCAATCGCAACGTATCCGGCCCCGCGACGGCCTCGATGCCCCCCTCGATCTTCCGCACCCAGGGCACGATCGAGCCGTAATCGAAGCGGATGACGAGCCGCATCGCCATCCGCACCTCTCCCCGGCGACCGATGACCA
>DATLQY010000644.1:0-4988 GCA_035534975.1 Pirellulales bacterium | reverse complement strand
CACTTGCACGGACCGGACATGAACGAATCGGAGCTCGCGAAACTCTTTGCCGGCGTCTCCTGCCGCGAGCAAGTGTTTTGGCTCACGACGCCGGCGGCCGGCTGGATGCTGCCGGCTTTCTCGACCAAGGGACGTGTCGTCATCTCGGCCACCGCGCGGGACAACGAGCTCAACGAAACTGAGTTTCCCTACGCCCTGACGACGGCGATCCAGCGGCCGACCGCCGATTTGGACGCGGACGGTGACGGAGAAGTGACACTCTTGGAACTCTTCGCGCGGACGGTAGCCGAGGTCACCTCGCGGTTCGAAGCCGACAAGCGGCTTGCCACTGAGCACGCCCAGCTCGACGACGATGGTGACGGCGCCGGCAGCGAGAAGCCGCGGGCGGGCGGCGGTCCCGGGGAGGGCGATCAGATGGCCAACCGCGACGGCGCCCTTGCGGCGCAAGTGGTGCTGACGTTGGCGCCGGCTACGGGGCCTTGATTTTCAGCGCGCAGCTAAACAGGGGACCGTCGCCCTGATAGAATCACCTACAAGCGGAGCGCTTTGCGCATTGGTTCGTCCGAGAATTTGGCCGCGATCAATCCCGATAAACAAAGAGGGAGAATTCGATCGAATTCATGGATGCCAAAAACCCCAACCGGCCTGCGGCCGGCGGCGCCATTGAGCCCACGGCGGGCAATGCCGACGAAGCGGCCGTCGCCCACCTACGCGACGCGAGAAACCGGCTCCGGGCCGAAGTCGCCAAACTCGTGGTCGGGCAGGACGCCGTGATCGACTATTTGCTGATGGCCCTTTTGTGCCGCGGGCACGTTCTGCTTCTGGGCGTGCCCGGGTTGGGTAAGACGCTGATGGCCAGGACGATGGCCCGCACGCTCGACATGGACTTCCGTCGCATTCAGTTCACGCCCGACCTGATGCCCTCCGACATCACGGGCACCGACATCATCGAGGAAGACCCCGCGACGGGCCGCCGTAAGCTTGAGTTTTTTCAAGGACCGCTGTTCACCAATTACCTTCTGGCCGACGAGATCAACCGCACGCCCCCCAAGACCCAGGCCGCGCTCTTGCAGGCGATGCAGGAGCAAGAGGTCTCGATCGGCCGGCGAAACTACCGGCTCGATTCTCCGTTCTTCGTCGTGGCCACGCAGAACCCGATCGAACAAGAGGGAACGTACCCCTTGCCCGAGGCGCAGCTCGACCGCTTCATGTTCAATGTTCCGGTCACCTACCCCACGCCCGACGAGGAGGTCGCGATCGTCAAGAACACCACGGCCAACGTGCAAACGGAGATCAAGCCGATCCTGGCGGTGGCCGAAATCGTACGGCTACAAGAGCTTGTCCGCGGCGTGCCGGTGGCCGACGCCGTGGTCCGCTATGCGGTCAACCTGGTCGGCGCTTCGCGTCCCAACGGAGTCTTTGGTGGCAACGGCGCAGCGCACGACAAGATTCATCGCTTCGTAACTTACGGCGGCAGCCCGCGCGCCTCGCAGTACTTGATCTTGGGGGCCAAGGCGCGGGCCATCATCAGCGGACGCTTCCACGTCGATTTCGCCGACGTCCGCGCGCTCGCCCAGCCCGTCTTGCGGCACCGCCTGGTATTGAATTTTCACGCCCGCGCCGAGAACCTCGACGCCGACGCGCTGGTGCGCCGGCTGATCGAGACGGTGCCGGAGAAGTAAGAAGCACTGAGGATCGCGGATTTCGGATTGCAGATTGAACGCGACGAATCCGCAATCCGCAATCCAGAATTTCCGATGTCATCCGCCAACCTTACCCTCACGCGCGAGTTGGTCGATCCGCGGTTCTTTTCGACGCTCGAGAACCTGGAGTTGATCGCGCAAGGCGTGGTCGAGGGGTTCTTGAACGGCCTGCACCGCAGCCCCTACGTCGGCTTCTCGGTCGAATTCGCCTCGCACCGCGAGTACCTGCACGGCGACGACCTGCGGCACTTGAACTGGAAACTCTACGGCCGGCAAGACAAGCTGTACGTCAAGCAGTACGACGCCGAAACCAACCTCGATTGCCACCTGGTGCTCGACGTCAGCGGCTCGATGACCACCAAGACAGCCGCGCTCGACAAGCTTCGCTATGCTTCATGCCTGGTCGCCGCGATTGCGCACCTGGCACTCGGCCAGCGCGACGCCGTGGGCGTGACCCTGTTCGCCGACCGTGTGCTGGCTCACGTCAAGCCGCGGGCCAAGTCGAACCAGTTGCAAGACATCCTGCGGACCATCGTCGCGACGGCCGCGCGGCCGCGGGCCGACACCGCGGCGGTGCTCCATGAGGTCGCCGAGCTGATGCCCCGCCGCGGACTGGTGGTGCTGGTGAGCGACTTGTTCTACGAGACGGCCGAGGTTTTTTCAGGACTCGACCACCTGCGCTTCCTGGGTCACGACGTGATCGTGTTCCAAGTGCTCGACCCGCTCGAACGGCGGCTACCGCTCGACGGCCATGTCCGATTCCGCGAGTTGGAAACCGGTGCCGAGCTGGTGACCGAAGCCGGACAGCTCCGCGTGGCCTACACCGAGGCAATCGAGAACTGGCTGGCCGAGCTGAATCGGGGCTGCCTGGCTCGCGGAATCGACCATCTGGCCCTGTCCACAGATGAACCGCTCGACCGGGCGCTGTATGATTACCTGGCGCGGCGGGCACAGAATTATTAAGGACCAACAGTTGGATTTGGCAGCAGTAATTTGACCGCAGATGACCCAGATGAACGCAGATAACCCGAAGAACTTGATCTTCAATTCAATCTGCGCTGCTCTGCGCCATCTGCGGTTTCCACGGAGCCCGCGCCTGCAAATCGTAGGTTACGGAAGATGACCGGAATTGGCCTGGTAAACGCCGGCTTTCTCGCGGCCACGCTGGCGGTGGCGGTGCCGGTGCTCATTCACTTGCTGTTCCGACGCCGGGCGCGGGTGGTCGATATCGGCACGTTGCGGTTCCTGCGGATCGTGCTCAAAGACAACGCCCATCGTCGCAAGCTCAGGCGCTGGCTGCTATTTGCCCTGCGTGTGGCCGGCGTACTGTTGCTGGCCCTGCTTTTCGCCCGACCTTACTGGTCGCGCACCGGCGGCTTGGACCAGCAGCGCGAGTTGATCGTGCTCATTGACCAGTCGGCGAGCATGGATGCCCGCGAAACGGGGCTCTCGGCCTTTGCCCGCGCCCAGGAAGCGGCATCCCAAATGCTGGCCGACACGGCCGAAGGGACCGTCACGCACGTTGCCTACTTCGACGCGGCGGGCGTGTTTCCCATCGAAGAAGTACGCGGTGTCTCTGGCGGCGGGTTGCGCATTGATGATCGTCGCCGGCCCGGCTTCGCCGGCACCGATTACCCTTTGGCCCTCGCCTGGGCTCGCGACCTGCTCGCCCAGGGCCGCCGGCCGTGCCGTCGGCTCGTGCTTTTGACGGACTTGCAGCGATCGGGACTGGGGCGATCGGGGCTGGGGCGATCGAGTTTGGGGCGGGCACGTGTGAAGGATTTTCCGGACGATGTGGAAGTCGAAGTGATCGACGTGGGGAGGCCGTTGGTTCGCAACCTGGCGGTCGACGAGGCCCAGGTACTCTCGCGCGACATTCGGCCGGGGCGACCGCTGGTGGTTACGGCCCGCGTGCTCAATGCCGGGGCATTCACGGTGAGGCAGGCGCGCGTGAAGCTCGTGCTCACCAGTGGCGGCCAATCGTACGAAGAACAGGCGACCGTCTCGCTGGCCGCGGGCACACGCGAGGGGGTGCGGTTCGAAATCGACGCCCAGCGGCCAGGTTTGTACCAGGGCTACGTCGAAGTCGAGGGGGACGATGCCCTGAAATCCGACGATCGGCGCTGGCTGGCCTTCGAAGCCCGTGCCGTCGATCGCGTTTTGTTGGTCGACGGCGAGCCGGGCGTGTCGCCCTATGCCAACGAGACCTACTACCTGGAAACGGCCCTTCGGCTGCGCCCGCCTGGTGCTGAAAGCCAGGTAGAACGGAATTCATTCCGTTCGGCCGAAGAAACCAATGAAAAACGGAATGAATTCCTTTCCGCCGCGACGCCGTACGAACCCGAGCGTGTGCCGGCCGACCATGGTGAAAACTGGCCCGACCTTTCGCCGTATTCCGTGGTCGTTTTGGCGAACGTCGCCGCGTTGGCTCTCGACCACGTGTCGTCGTTGGCCGAGTACGTCGCGGCGGGCGGAAACCTGTTGTGGTTCTGCGGGGGTCAGGTGCGGCCGGCGGCGTACGAGCCGTTGGCGCGCGTGGGTTTGTTGCCGGCGGAGGTTGGCAAGACACTGGAGCCGGGCGTTTACCGGTTCGCGACGTGGGACAAGGAACACCCGATTTTCCACCCGCTCTCCGACCCGCAGCACGGCGACCTGCGTGGCGTCAGTTTTCGACGGATCGTCGAGCTGACGCCGGCGGCCGAGTCGCAGGTGCTGGCCGCCGACCAGGAGGGCCGTCCGCTCATCATCGAGGGGCGGCTTGGCAAGGGGAGGGTTCTCTTGGCGGCGACGGCGGCCGACCGCGACTGGGGCGATTGGCCGACGAATCGGTTATACTTACCGCTGGTGCATCAGGCGGTCGGCTACTTGTCGGGACGGCTCATGGATGGCCAGCGAGTAGTGCAACGACCGGCCGGTTCGTTCGACGACGATCCGCCGGGCGTGAAACAGGATGGCGAGCGGGTGCTTGTCCGAAACGGCGACCCACGTGAATCGGACCTCGAGCGCGTTTCGGCCGAGCAGCTCCGAACGGAGCTGGGGCTGCCACGGTTGGTGGAAGTAGTTGCGCACGCCGATAGCGACCGCCGGCCACCTGCGCCCGAGGGAATCCAACGGCCTGATGAAAAGTGGAGGTACATGCTATGGGGCCTGGTCGTCGTGCTGGTGGCCGAGACGTTTTTGGCCAACCGCACACATGCGTAGGTTGGGAGAGGGGAAAGTTTACAGGGGACAGGTTACAGTCGGCGGTGGGCAACTGCCCGACGAACCGTTGACATGAGATGTACG
>DATLQY010000643.1:0-22898 GCA_035534975.1 Pirellulales bacterium | reverse complement strand
TGAAGCTCCTGGACTACGGCGCGGACGTAGCCGCTCTGGAATCGAATCGGAACCCGTTTGCGGTTGTCGTCTTGGCCCACTTGAAAACGCAGGAAACGGGCCATGACGAGGAGGCACGTCGCGCCTGGAAAGTCCGACTCGTCAAAGGGCTTTACGAGCGAGGACTCGATGCGAAGGATGTTCGCCGCTTGTTTCGGCTCATCGACTGGATGATGGATCTTCCCAAGCCGTTGGAAGGACTGTTCTTACAAGAGATTCTTGATTTCGAAAAGGAGAGTCAGATGCCCTATATCACGGGCGCGGAACAAATCTTCCGTGAGGCGGGATTGGAGGAAGGTCTGCAGAAAGGGCGGCAGGAAGGCCGCCAGGAAGGCCGCCAGGAAGGATTGTACGAAGGGTTGCTGGAGGGAATCGAGCTGAGGTTGAAACTCAGGTTCGGCGCTGAGGGCTTGGCGCTCTTGCCGGAGATCCGAGCGATTGCCGACTTGAACCTGCTTCGGACCGTCCGAAACACCATCGAAACGGCCACGACGCCGGAAGAGCTGCGCCGAGTTTGGGCCTGACGACGCTAAGGCTCGAGGCTTTCGAGCTCCCGCAAAAGCGACGCGACGTCGACCGGCAATGCGTCCGCCGGGACGGGCAGCGCGCCCAACCGCAGACACGCTCAAGGGCGGCATGCAACTCCGGCTCAGCCTCGAACCTACCATTACGACTGCGAAGGAGTTAAAGTCAACGTCACATGAAGATTAAGCCGTCGTTGCGTCAGGTTGAAGACTGGATGGCCGAGAAATCCGCGATCCTGTCGAAGGCCCAGGCGCTTTCGACCATCGGTTTGCCGGAAACCGCTCAGCCGTCGGCGGCGACGTATGAGGAACGCATCGCCTCGCTGCTCGACGCCCAGGGTGAGAACCTGGAAGCGGCGGTGCATCGCATCAGCGCGGCGTCGTGCTTTCAGAAAGCGGGCGACCCGAGCCGTGCGACGACTCTATCGCGCCGCGCTGGCCGGTCCGCTACGACAAGTGACGCGCGATGAAGTTCAAGAAATGCTCCGCGTCTGCCTGGCTCTCGTCGCCGATTGCCCCACTCCAAGTGGGAACAGCTCATCGACTGGATGATGGATCTTCCCAAGGCGCTGGAAGCTGTCGTCGGAACGCCAGCGACGGCGTTCCCTACTGTGCTGCCAGACGTCGCACCCGCTTCCCGGAACGCCACGGAGGGCGTTCCCTACAGAACGCGACGGGACGATTCTGGCATTGAAGCGGGTGATTGTGTTTTTTTTGCCATTTCGCCGGCAAACCGCTTGACGGACGCTAGCAAACCGAATAATCTATCATGGCACTTCTAGATACTATTCGTGCGCGGCATTCAATTCGTTTATCTCGCAAATGGCGATCCAACTCAAGAGTTTGAAGGTGTTTTGCGATGTCGTGCGCCAGCGCAGCTTTTCGCGGGCGGCCGACGAAAACCATATTTCCCAGTCCGGCGCCAGCCAACTGGTGCAACAGCTTGAAGAAGGGCTGGGCGTGAAGCTGATCGACCGCTCGAAGCGGCCCTTCGTCCTCACGCCCGAGGGCGAGGTCTACTACGACGGTTGCCGCGGCGTCGTCGAGCGCTATTTCGCGGTGGAAGACCGGGTGCGGACGTTGCACGAGGAGGTGGCGGGCCACGTACGGGTGGCGTCGATCTACTCGGTCGGTCTGCACCACATGAACCGCCACCTGCAAGACTTCCTCAGCCAACACCCCAAAGCCAACGTGCGGCTGGAATACCTGCACCCGCACCGCGTCTATCAGAGCGTCGAGGACGATTTGGCCGACCTGGGGCTGGTGAGCTATCCGAAGTCGTCGCGAACGGTAACGGCGCTCGCCTGGCGCGAGGAGCCGATGGTGCTGGTGACGGCGCCCGGCCATCCGTTGGCGAAACGGACGAGGATCGGCCTCGAAGAACTGAACGGCGAGAAGATGGTCGGCTTCGACGCCGATCTGACGATCCGCCGCGAGATCGATCGCGCTCTCGATGTACACAGGGCCGAGGTCCGCGTGGTCATGGAGTTCGACAACATCGAAACGATCAAGCGGGCGATCGAGATCGACGCCGGAGTCGCGCTGCTGCCCGAACCGACGGTGGTGCGCGAGGTGCAATCGGGCTCGCTGGCCGCGGTGCCGCTGGACACCGACGAGTTGGTGCGGCCCTTGGGTATCATCCATCGCCGGGGTAAGGAACTGAGCAGCACGGCCCGGCGTTTCATCGAGCTATTGCAACGCGAGGGGCGCCACGCGCCACAGCCGGCCGACGGACGCGACTCGCCTGCGGCCAACGGCCACGCGGCCGAGCCCGTGCCATCGCTTGAAATGGACCACGTCGCGGCGAAACACGAAGCGATTTCGAGCTCGCCGCCGACGAAGCGGCGGGAAGGCAGGGCTGGGTTCCCTCCGGCGAAACGGCGAGAGCGTGTATTCGGAAATGGACGATAAGTCACGAAGTGACATGTTTTGGCAGGTTGGAAACCTGCCCCACGGGGAAATTGGCGGTAAATCACGATGAAACAACATGCGCACCAGGCGGGATTGCCCGAGCGAGACGGTTTGTACGATCCGGCCCACGAGCACGACGCCTGCGGGGTCGGCTTCGTCGTCAACCTGCATGGCGAAAAGGCACGTAGGGTGGGACAAGACCGCGGAGCGGGCGCCGGCCCACCAATGCCGACGATGGTGGGCCGTCGCTCGCCAAAGGCGATCTTGTCCCACCCTACAATTGCGAATCGCGAAATCGCGATTCTCGACCGCGTGAAGTATAAGTCACGAAGTGACATGTTTTGGCAGGTTGGAAACCTGCCCCACGGTGAAATCGGCGGTAAATCACGATGAAACAACAAGCGCACCAGGCGGGATTGCCCGAACGAGATGGTTTGTACGATCCGGCCCACGAGCACGACGCCTGCGGGGTCGGGTTCGTCGTCAACCTGCATGGCGAAAAGAGCCATCAGATCGTGCGCTCGGGGCTCGAAATCCTCGTCAACCTCACGCACCGCGGAGCTTGCGGTTGCGACCCGCTCACGGGCGACGGCGCCGGCATCCTGACGCAGATTCCACACGACTTCTTCCAGTCGCTGGCGGGAAAGCTCGGTTTCGAGTTGCCCGCGGCGGGCGATTACGGCGTCGGCACGGTGTTTCTGCCGCCCGACGCGGCGCAGCGCGAGTTCTTCGCGGGTAAGCTCGAGGAGCTCATCGCCGCCGAGGGGCAAAGGCTGCTGGGCTGGCGCGACGTGCCGATCGACAATGAGCACATCGGAAACACGGCCCGCGAGGTCGAGCCGGTGATCCGGCAAGTGTTCATCGCCCGCGGCGAGGCGACGCCGAGCGACATGTTCGAGTGGAAACTGTTCGTGATCCGCAAGCTGCTCGAACGGGCGGCGGCCGGCAGCGGCTTGTCGCAACGCAAGTACTGCTACGTGCCGACGCTGTCGTCGAGGATCATCGTCTACAAGGGGCTGATGCTGGCCGACCAGGTCGAGCGGTTCTATGGCGACCTGGCCGACCCGCTTTACGTGACGGCGTTGGCCCTGGTCCACCAGCGCTACAGCACGAACACGTTTCCCACCTGGGATCTGGCCCAACCGTTCCGCTACCTGGCCCACAATGGCGAAATCAACACCCTGCGCGGCAACGTTAACTGGATGCACGCCCGGCGGAGCATGCTGGCGAGCGAAAAGTACGGTCCCGACCTGAAGAAGATCATGCCGATCTGCACCGTCGGCGCCAGCGACTCGGCGATCTTCGACAACGTGCTCGAACTCCTGGTGCTCACCGGCCGCTCGCTGCCGCGGGCGATGTCGATGTTGATCCCCGAGCCATGGGCCGGGCACGAGAGCATGTCGGACGAAAAAAAGGCGTATTACGAGTACCAGGCCTGCCTGATGGAGCCGTGGGACGGTCCCGCGTCGATGGCCTTCACCGACGGCACGCTGATCGGCGCCGTTCTGGACCGCAACGGGTTGCGGCCAAGCCGCTACTGGGTGACCAAGGGCGGGCTGGTGATCATGGCCTCGGAGGCCGGCGTGCTCGACATCCCGCCGGGCGAGATCGAATCGAAAGGGCGCTTGCGCCCCGGCCGCATGTTCCTGGTCGATACCGAAGAGGGGCGGATCACCTCCGACGAGGAAATCAAGGAATCGCTCGCATCGCGGCACCCGTACCGCCAATGGCTCGATGAGAACCTGGTGACGCTCGACTCGCTCGCCGAGTCATCCGCCGATCCGCCTTCCAACGGCCACGCGACGGCCATCACCACTCAACACTCACCACTCACGGCTTACCACTCCCACTTGACGAACGGTCACCGTGACGACGGTCTGTTGCGGTTACAGCGGGCCTTCGGCTACACGCTCGAAGACCTGCGGATCATCATGCTGCCCATGGCCGTCGACGGCTACGAGCCGGTCGGCTCGATGGGAAACGATACGCCGCTCGCCGTGCTCTCCGACCGTCCGCAACTGCTTTACAACTACTTCAAGCAATTGTTCGCCCAGGTGACCAACCCCCCGCTCGACGCGATTCGGGAGGAAATCGTCACGTCGCTGATCACCACGATCGGTTCCGAGGGGAACCTCCTGGAAGAATCGGCGGACCAGTGCCGCCTGCTGCGGCTCGCGCAGCCGATTCTGACCGACGCCGAACTGGCGCGGATCAAGGCGCTCGACCTGCCCCCTGGCGGAAACGGGCCCCCTGGCGGAAACGGGCCTTCTGGCGGAAACGGGCCGGGCTTGAAGAGCCGCACGCTCTCGACGCTGTTCCCGCGCTCCGCGGGCCCGGCGGGCATGGAACGCCGCTTGCACGACCTGCGGCAGGAAGCGTCGCGGGCGATCGCCGAGGGGGTCACGCTGCTGGTCTTGTCGGACCGGGGCGTCAACGCCGAACTGTTGCCGATCCCAGCCCTGTTGGCCACCAGCGGCGTGCATCACCACCTGATTCGCGAGGAAACCCGCACCCGTTGCGGACTGATCGTCGAAACGGGCGATGCGCGCGAGGTACACCATTTCTCGCTCTTGACCGGCTACGGCGCCGGCGCGGTGAACCCCTACCTGGCCTTCGAGACGTTGCGGCAAATGCAGCGCGAGGGCTACTTGCCGGCCGACAAGCCGATCGAAAAGCTCGAAATGAACTTCGTCAAGGCCGTGGGGAAGGGCCTCTTGAAGGTGATGTCGAAGATGGGAATTTCGACGCAGCAGAGTTATCGCGGCGCGCAGATCTTCGAGGCGATCGGGTTGAACAAGCCGTTCGTCGACGAGTACTTCACCTGGACGGCAAGCCGCATCGGCGGTGTGGGAATCGAAACGATCGCCGAGGAATCGCTGCGCTGGCACGAGCTGGCCTGGCCCACCCGGCACGACGTGCCGCGGAACCTGGGGCTGGACGTGGGCGGGCAGTACCAGTGGCGCCGCAAGGGAGAGGCGCACATGTTCAACCCTGAGGTCGTGGCCAAGCTGCAGCACGCGACCCGGATCAACAGCCGCGAGGACTTCAAGAAGTACTGCGAACTGATCGACGACCAACAGCGGCAGTTGCTCACGTTGCGCGGCCTCTTGGAGTTCAAGCCCGCCACGCCGGTGCCGCTCGACCAGGTCGAGTCCACCGAGAAAATCGTCAAGCGGTTCGCAACCGGGGCTATGTCGTACGGCTCGATCTCGAGGGAGGCCCACGAAACCCTGGCCATCGCCATGAACCGCATCGGCGGCAAGAGCAATACGGGCGAGGGGGGCGAGGACCCGGTGCGGTTCGTGGCCGACGCCAACGGCGATCTCCGCAACAGCGCCATCAAGCAGGTCGCCAGCGGGCGGTTCGGCGTGACGAGCGAGTACCTCGTCAGCGCAAAGGAACTGCAAATCAAGATGGCCCAAGGGGCCAAGCCGGGCGAAGGAGGGCAGTTGCCGGGCCACAAGGTCGACAAGGAAATCGGCCGCATCCGGCACAGCACGCCCGGCGTGGGACTGATTTCGCCGCCGCCCCACCACGATATTTATTCGATCGAGGACCTGGCCCAGTTGATCCACGACTTGAAGAACGCGAACCGCCACGCGCGGATCAGCGTCAAGCTGGTGGCCGAGGTGGGCGTGGGCACGGTGGCGGCCGGCGTGGCCAAGGGCAAGAGCGACGTCGTGTTGATCAGCGGTCACGACGGCGGCACGGGCGCCAGCCCCTACACCTCGATCAAGCACGCCGGCATTCCCTGGGAGCTGGGCCTGGCCGAGACGCACCAGGTGCTGGTGAAGAACGGCCTCCGCGGCCGGATCATCGTACAGACCGACGGCCAGTTGCGCACTCCGCGCGACATCGCCATCGCCACGCTGCTGGGCGCCGAGGAGTGGGGCATCGCCTCGGCGGCGCTGGTCACGTTGGGCTGCATCATGATGCGCAAGTGCCACTTGAACACCTGCCCGGTGGGAGTGGCCACGCAAGACCCTGAGTTGCGCGCGAAATTCGCGGGCAAGCCCGAGTACGTGGTCAACTTCTTCTTCCTGATCGCGGAGGGGCTGCGCGAGGTCATGGCCCAGCTTGGTTTCCGCACCATCGACGAAATGGTCGGTTGCGTCGATCGGCTCGACACGCGCAAGGCGATCGCCCACTGGAAAGCGCGCGGCCTCGATTTCTCGAACATCCTGCACAAGCCCGAGGCGCGGCCGGGCGTGGAGACGCACTGCGCCGAAGCGCAGGACCACGGCATCGACAAGTCGCTCGACATGACGACGCTTCTGGAGCGCTGCCGGCCGGCGCTGGAGCGCAAGGAAAAAGTCGTCGTCGAACTGCCGATCCGCAACGTCAACCGCACGGTGGGGACGATCCTCTCCAGCGAAATCACCCAGCGATTCGGCCGCGACGCGTTGCCTGACGACACGGTGCGGCTCAACTTCCGTGGGACGGCCGGGCAGAGCCTGCTGGCCTTTGGCGTGCGGGGGGTGACGGTGCGGGTTGAAGGCGACGTCAACGACTACTGCGCCAAGGGCCTGTCGGGCGGCAAAGTGATCGTTTACCCGCCGCGCGAGGCGACCTTCGCGGCCGAGGACAACATCATCGCCGGCAACGTCGTGCTCTACGGCGCGACGTCGGGCGAGGTCTACCTGCGGGGAATCGCCGGCGAGCGGTTTTGCGTCCGCAACAGCGGGGCCCGCGCGGTGGTCGAGGGGGTGGGCGACCACGGCTGCGAATACATGACCGGCGGCGTGGCCGTGATTCTGGGCGAGACCGGCCGCAACTTCGCCGCCGGCATGAGCGGAGGCACCGCTTATGTGCTCGACGAACAGGGGCGGTTTCCCGAGCGGGTCAACCTGGAAATGGTCGAGCTGCAAGCTTTGAGCGATCCGGCCGATCAGCAAACGGTGCATGACCTGGTAAGCAAGCACGTCGAGTTGACCGGTAGCGCCCGCGGCCGGTACGTGCTCGACGCCTGGCCGCGGTTGATCTCGAAGTTCGTGAAGGTCATGCCGCTCGACTACAAGCGGGCCTTGGCCGAGTTGAAGAAAGAACAAGAGCTCGCCGCAAGTCGCGGCGCCGCGGCGCCGGAGTTGCAAGAGGTGGGTCATGGGTGACGTCCGCGGGTTCATTCAATACCCACGCAAGCACCATTCGAACGAAGCCCCCGACGAGCGGCTCAAGCACTACCGCGAGTTCCTTTGCGTGCTTGCCGAGCCGGAAATTCGCGAGCAAGGGGCGCGTTGCATGGATTGCGGAGTGCCGTTCTGCCACACCGGCTGCCCTTTGGGGAACATCATCCCCGATTGGAACGATCTGGTGTACCGCGGCCAATGGCGCGACGCGCTCGACCGGCTGCACGCCACGAACAACTTTCCTGAGTTCACCGGCCGCGTCTGCCCCGCCCCGTGCGAATCGGCCTGCGTGCTCGGGATCAACGAGGATCCGGTGGCGATCAAGGAGATCGAGATGACGATCGCCGACCGCGGGTTCGACGAGGGGTGGATCGCGCCCGAGCCCCCCGCGGTGCGCACCGGTAAGAAGGTTGCCGTCGTCGGCTCCGGCCCGGCCGGCCTGGCGGCCGCTCAGCAGCTCAACCGGGCGGGCCACCTGGTGACCGTCTTCGAACGGTCCGACCGCCCCGGCGGCTTGTTGATGTACGGTATCCCCGACTTCAAGCTCGAAAAACCGCGCGTTTGGCGGCGGATCAGGCTGATCGAGGCCGAGGGAGTCGAGTTCCGCACCGGCGCCAACGTCGGCGTCAACGTACCCGTGCAGTCGCTGCGCGACGAGTTCGACGCGATCGTCTTGACCGGCGGCGCGACCGACGCCCGCGACTTTCCGATTCCGGGACGCGAGCTCAAGGGAGTTCATTTCGCGATGGAGTTCCTGCCGCAGCAGAACCAGCGGAACCAGGGGGACGTGGTGCCCGCCGACGGTTCGATCATGGCCACCGGCAAGCACGTGATCGTGATCGGCGGCGGCGACACGGGGAGCGACTGTACGGGCACATCGAACCGGCAAGGCGCGGCCAGCGTGACGCAGTTCGAGCTTTTGCCGCAACCGCCCGACCTGGGCCATTTCCCACGCCGCGACGAGCGGCCCGCGCACTCGCCCTGGCCCTATTGGACGATGATGCTCAGGACCAGCTCCTCGCACGAGGAGGGTTGCGACCGCCATTGGAGCGTTCTGACGAAAGAGTTCCGCGGCGATGACGAGGGCCAGGTGCAAAGTCTCGTGACCGTGATGATCGAATGGTACAAGGACGACCAGGGCCGGCAGGCGTTCCGCGAGGTCGAGGGGACCGAGAAGGAGTGGCCCTGCCAGTTGGCGCTGTTGGCGATGGGTTTTCTTGGTCCGGAGAAGCGCGGCGCGATCGAGGAGCTGGGTTTGGCCCTCGATCCGCGCGGCAACGTCAAATGCGACGCCGAATACATGTCGAGCGTCGAGGGCGTGTTCGCCGCCGGCGACCTGCGCCGCGGACAATCGCTGGTCGTATGGGCCATTCACGAAGGTCGCGAGGCCGCGCGCGCTGTCGACAAGTACCTGATGGGCGTCACGCACCTGCCGAGCGTGAACGCCGCCGATTTCGCCTGGCGGTGAGAGAATAGGTTACAGGGGACAGGTTACAGGGGACAGGTTACGCCGCTCGCACTGGCGAGCGGGGGGCGTCAGCCCCCCGGTGGCGTTGCAGCGACGAGACGCATCACGGCAAATGGTAGCGAAATCATATCACTACCCGGCACATCACCTTTTGGCAAAGACGCGGGCCTATAGTAGAATATGAAGAGTTGTCTCGATTTTTCAGGTGCCACCCATGAACGCACAAATCATGATCATCGACCGCGGCCGCGGTCCGCAGCTTTCGACAAGCCGAATCACCGTGCAAGATTTGGTTCCCTATTTCCAATTGGGCTGCACGCACGAACAGATTCTGGAAGTCATGCCAACGCTTTCCGAGGCCGAGATTCAGGCGGTCGAGCGGTACGTCGAGGAGCATCGAGACCTGGTATTGGAACAAGACCGACAGATTCGTCAGCGGAACGCGGCCCGCAAGAACCCGCCTCACGTCGAGGAAATCCTTCGCCAAGCGCGTCAACAACGGCTCGACCGAATGGCGTCGCTTGGCAAGCCCGAAACTGAGGGGGACAACGGTGACGGGCATCCTGGCTGACGTGAACGGCTCTCAACCTTCACCAGCCGTTGAGCGCCAAACCTGGGATGCCTCGCTCAACGACGCGCGTTCCGGCTGATCTCGCGTCACGCGCCCGCTGCGGTTTCGCGTGCAGGCTAGTTGGTCGCAGCCATCATCGATTGCGAGCGGACCATGATGTCGTTTTGCATCGTCTGCTCGTCCACCTGCGTGACGAACGAGCCGCCTCGGCGTTTCGCGAAGTGCCATCGGCCCACTTCAAGGGCGAACGTCTTGGCTGGCGTCGAAGCGGGTTTCTGCTCGACGCAATCGAGCGCAGTGGCGTAGGCGATCTCGCTGTGCTTCGTCGTCAGACGCAAGTAACGCCGCTGTTGAATCCATTGAAGAAACTCGCGGTGCAATTCCACGCTGGGTGAGGAGTCCCGGAGTCTGTCCACCCACGCGGCAAATTCGGTCTCGGCTGCCTTGGCGCGGGTTTCCGCCCTGTCAGCGGCAACGTACAACGCGATCATTGCGCCGAAGACCACCACCGCCGCGAAAAAAGTGCCCATAGGACAACTCCAAATTCACTTGAACACCTGACATTCGACGCAATGAAAGCATAGCTCACGGGTTAGACGCGAACCCAACCACCAACATGGCCGCCTCTGGCCGCCCTTACCATGGCGGCGATTACGAACATCTGCAAATTAGTCCACGTGAACGGCGCGACGATTAGTTCCTCGGTTCGTGCGTTCTAAACATGCTCTTACGGGTTCTAGGAATTTTGCGGCCGACCTACGCCAATCCGGCGGCCGCGATGTTCGGAAGCTAGGTTTCAGTGTCGGCGACAGATCGATGGAACGGAATCCGCGATGCGACCGCCGGTACAGCAACCATTCGAGGGCAACAAATGAAAAGCACGACCACCGTTTCCTTGATCAACATGAAGGGCGGCGTTGGCAAGACGACCCTGACGGTCAATCTCGCGTACTTCTTTGCGGAATATCGTCCGGTTCGGGTGCTGGTAGTCGACCTTGACCCACAATTCAACGCGAGCCAATACCTGCTTGGGCCGGACAAGTACCAGCAGATTCTCGCGTTGGGCGAGCCCACGGTATGGGACGTTTTTGAGCGGAATACGCGGGTCCCGCGGCGAGTCACCGGTACGATCGACGTTACGAAAATCGTTCGTAACGTCGGAAAGTTCGGTTCCGGGCGCCTCGATCTCGTGCCGTCGCGACTGGATCTCGCCTATTCCGTAAAGAGCCCGGCGCAAAAGGAACACGAGCTTGCGAAGTTCCTGCGCGAGATGGACGAGAACTACGATCTGGTCCTCATTGATTGCCCACCCACAGAGTCGATGCTAACGACGGCTGCGTACCTTGCCAGCGATTATCTCCTCGTTCCAGTCAAGCCCGAATACCTCTCCTCGATCGGCCTTCCACTGCTGATCAGATCGCTCGACGATTTCCAGGACGCCTACGAGAACTCCCGCCTTCGATTGGCCGGCGTCGTCTTCAACAACATGACTCCCAATACGTCCTCGCCTGAGGAAGTCCAGTCCAAAGCCGACGTGCGAGGGATCGCCGAGGATAACGATTGGCACGTGTTTCGCAACGAGGTTCCGTTCTCGCGGCGATTCGCGAGTGGTGCCCGCGACGGTAAGCCATTCCAACATACGCCAGAGGGGCGGGGGAACAAAGACCAAGAGTTTTTTGACTTTGCGAAAGAGCTCCAAGAAAGGCTTCAGTTATGCATGCCGCGTTTCAGCATGACCTGCTAATCGAGATCGCGAAGCTTCTCAGGAAGTTCGGGCACCAGGCATTTCACACACTCGCGGACGAATTGTCGTCGCCGACGTTCACCGCGACCATGCCGGCCGTGCTCCGCGCTGTTGCGGGCACGGCGAACGCGACGACCGCCGCTTCCAACAAGGCGTCTGCGAAACCGCGTGATTACCGCTCCACGCTCTGCGCTCTCGGAGAAACCGATGCGAAAAAGTCGGCGGCGCTGGTTAGAATCTACGACGACTTGACTGCGGGGGCGCTCTTGCCAAGCTTGCGAGACGTGCGTCGTTTCGCGGAACAAAACGGCTTGCCGAAGGTCAAGGCCAGTTCACGCGCCAAGGCGATCACCCCGTTGGTCAAGTCGCTGTCCGCCTGGCCCTTGAACAGGATCAGGACGATCCTGAACAACAACGGGACGACACCTCCTGAAGGTGATCGGAGTTATGCGGGGTGGTGCGACATCATCCTTCATGGCGGGCGCTAGCGCTAGCCGGCAGGGGACGGATGCACCGGGTGCCTCGTCGGCCTCGTGGTCTCCGCGGGTACGGTTCGCCGGTCATCATCGAATAAGACCATTCGGGCCGACCGTGTCGACGGGTGGGCATCGCGCACCTTGACGTTGCCGTGCCTCAGTGGCGACCGTAGAATGTCATGATGGAGGGACTTGCAAAATGGCACTAACAGACCGCCTTCGTGAAATCCAAAGCTCGCAAAAAACCGACGTTAATTGGGACCAACGAAAGCTTGAGTGGCTGGCTGACGTTGGGCGCCTGTTCGCAAACGTCAAGCAATGGCTTGCGGAGATGCGGCAGCAAGGGTTGATCCAAGTTGACGATTCTGGAACCACGGATTTGCGCGAAGAGCACCTGGGCAGCTATCAGGCGCCGCGGCTCGAGATCAGCGTGCCCGGCACGGAGTCGTTCAAAATCGTCTTTGAGCCGGTCGGACGGTACATCCTTGGCGCACGCGGTCGCGTGGACGTCTATCCTCGCGGCCTGTACGGAAGAAAGTACATGCTGATCCTGGTGGAGCGCGACGACGGGCAGTGCGTGTGGGAGCTCTGGAAATCCAAGTACGCCAGGGATAAGCGGGCCTTCGACAAGCAAGCGCTGGAAGACATCATCGAAGAATGGTTGAACGAGAGAGTCGCAGGTTGATCTCGCACAAGTTGATCCGACAGTAATGAATCAGAAGCTGGCTTGCGAATCCGATCGGTACGAGTTGCTCACCGACGTCCTCACGTGGGTCTCCAACCTGACCCGCGGCAAGCCGGACTACGCGGCGAAAATCGGGTTTCGCGTGAAGGGCAAGGACCGCAAGCAACGCGAAGAAAGTGTCGAGGACCAATTGGATGACCTTCAACGTCGGATCGACCGGCTGTTCGTGGTTTCGGCGGTAGCCGCCTTTGAGGAGGCATTTCTCGACGAATTCGACAGTGCGGCCGGCAAAGGACGCTCTATCCTGCAGGATCGAATGCAGCGGGAGACGCTTGCCTTCCGCAAGCATGGCGCGCGGTTGGTGAAAAACCGTGGAGACACCGACGGCTTCAAAAAGATCATCGAGATCATGAGTGGGATTGGCGATGTGGATAGGGCGGGTCTCGACGAGTTGCGCCGGTATCGCAATACAATCGTTCACGTGGACGTCGAAGGCGAGGCGGCCACGCCGCTCGCCGTCCAAGATAGCATACAACTGCTGGATCAAGCGCTCACGGCGCTCCGCGAAACCTGATCCGACCTGATGAACGAAGCCGGAAGACCGCCTGCCGCCGATCATGATACTTGGGACGCCTCGCTCTACGACGCGCGGCACTCCTTCGTCTCGGCCTACGGCGAAGACCTGGTCGGGCTGCTCGCACCATTGCCGGGCGAGACGATCGTCGACTTGGGCTGCGGCACCGGCCAACTGACGGCGCGGATCGCCGAATCGGGCGCCAAGGTGTTAGGGTTGGACGCTTCGCCCGCGATGATCGAACAAGCGCGGCGGAACCATCCCTCGCTCGCGTTCGAATTGGCGGACGCGACGCGGTTCCATTTCCCCGCCCCTTGCGACGCCGTGTTTTCCAACGCGGCATTGCACTGGGTCAAACCGCCCGAGGCCGCGGTCGAGCGGATCGAGGCGGCCTTACGTCCAGGCGGCAGGTTCGTGGCCGAGTTTGGCGGGCACGGAAACGTGCGGCAGATCGTTGCCGCGGCGCGGGCCGCCGTCGCCGCCGTGTCGGGCCGCGACCCCGGCGACGTCAACCCCTGGTACTTCCCAAGCGTCGGCGAGTACGCCGCACTCTTGGAACGGCACTCGCTGGAAGTTCGATTCGCGAAGCTCTTCGACCGCCCCACGCCGCTGGAGGATGGCGAACGCGGAATGATCCACTTTCTTAGAATGTTCGGCCAGCCGTGTTTCGCGCTGCTGCCGCCGGCTGACCGCGAGCGCGCCATGACCGACACCAGCGAACGGCTCAAGAGTTCGCTATGGCGCGACGGCCAGTGGACCGCCGACTACCGCCGGATTCGAGTGATGGCGGTGAAAAACTAACCGTTCGAGAGGCTCACGGACGATATCCTTGACATCCAAGAAAATGGATCATATGATCCATTAGGCAGCGGAGGCGGTGTTCGTCCGTCTCGACGGAGGTTCACCAAGGTTGCCTAAATGAAGCCGATCCCAACTGTTACGGGCGAGCCAGAACACTTGGCCTCCGTTCGCCATCAGTTGGTTTTGCTGGCACGTCGGAAGGGGGCCAGGCAGTTGGACTGGCCGAGAAAGTGGCATCCCGCCCAAGTTCGCGACCCCAGGCGGCAGGGCGACTACTTCACGCGGGAGAACGCCTGGGAGTTCATTGCAGAGATACTTGAAGCGGGGCACCCCTTCGAGGTGATCGAACAGGATGACCCCCCAGGGGTGAATGCGTACCAGATGGTCGTGGACATCGGTGAGGCAAGCGTTCCAGCGGTGTTTATCAAGGTCCGCCTAGGCGCGGGAGAGATCTTGGGGAGGAGTTTCCACGAGGCCACCGGAAGCCGATCATGAAAAGCACGAGCAAAGAAACAAGGAAACGTCGGCGGGAGCGATCGGAAACCGTCTGCGGACAATGCGGGTCCAGCGCGTTGACAGTCCGGAGCGAGCGGGAAAACTTCACTTACGGCACCGGTAGCAAGGCAAAGGAACTTTCCGCGGTCGTACCGGTGTACACCTGCGAAAAATGTGGATATCAGTTTACGGACCACGAAGCAGAGACGGCACTCCACGAGGCCGTCTGCAAGCATCTTGGGGTGATGACACCTCGACAGGTGAAGGACGTGCGCAAGCGCCACGGTCTTTCGCGGGCCGAGTTTTCTCGCCTCACACGTTTGGGAACGGCTACCCTAGGGCGGTGGGAAAGAGGGGCGTTGATTCAGAATCCCGCCTATGACCAGTACCTTTACCTGTTGCGGTCGAAAGAAAGCGTCGCGCGATTGGCGGAACGTAAATGGCCGGATGAGTCAGCGGCGGAATCCGACCGAAACACCTCGGGATCCCCGGCTGAGTGCCCGGACGAAAATACTTCAGCTCGGGATCTGGCAGTCAGCCATCTGTCCTCGCGAGTAGAGGTCGTTGCCCAACTGGAGCAGCTTCACCGCTTGGTTCTTGACGTGTGCCCGGACTGCCTCGTAAAGCAACGCGGAGATGGGCGGCTGATCTACGTCCCTCCGCAACGTGAACACGCGACGAGGAACAAGAACCTGCTCACCATGTGGGCGGAGTCGGCGGGTGTACGGATGCGGATCATGCCGGACCGCGAAGAAATGTACGACCGGAGCCAAGAGACAACGTATAGGCAACGTTTGAATCGGCTTTATGGGCGCTTAATTGCGCGAACGGACTGACGCACTCGTAATGGCGGTTCCAAACCGAAGCTCCCAGCAACACTGAAGCCGGACACTACCGATATGAGAAACCGACGAATTACGCTCTGGCTTTTCGCCATTTGCGCGGGCGCGGCGTTCGTCGTCGGCGTCGCCGGTTTTTTCTCTGGGCACACACGGGAGGGAGGCCAAGACCTGTTTTGCTCTCTCGTGATGTTCGTGTTATGGATGCGTCTCTATCTGACTGCCCAGAAAAATGGCACGGCCGATCAACAATGAGGCCGGAGATGACAATTCTCGGCCGCGTTGCCCACGTGAACCACCCGCTCAATACGCCGCGGCATGTCGCCCCGCGCGAGCGTCGCCCGCCGCGTCGATCAGGCCGCTGCCGGGGTCGATCCTGAGCACGACGGGCGCCCAGAGCGGACCGCTCGACAATTGTAGGCGATGGCCCAGCGACCTGAGCCGCTCGATCGTGCTTTCGTCTGCCTCGGAGTGGATCAGCAAACTGCCCAGGTCCGGCGGAGTCTGGCGGAACGAACCGAGGTGATGGTTCGTTCCGAACCTCACCGCCGCGACCGACTCGGCGGGCAAAAGGCCGAATTCGATTTCATTCAATACGAGTTGTAGTGTCGCCTGGTCCTGGCCGTCGCCGCCCGCCACGCTGACGGCCAGAAGCGGCTTGCCCCCTTTGAGCACCAAGGTCGGCGTGAGTGTGATCCGGGGGCGCTTGCCAGGCTCGATCGAATTGGGGTGCCCCGGCCAGATGTTGAAGCTTTGCAGACGGCTGCCGAGCCAAATGCCCGTTTCGCCGGCCTGCACGCCGCTCCAGCCGCTGGGCGTGGCGGCCACCACGTTGCCCCAGCGATCGGCGACCACGCAGGTGGTCGTGTCGTGGACCGGGCCACCCAGGCCGCGCCTGGCTTCGGCCTCGGTCAAGAGCGCCTGGCCGCGGCGCGGGTCGCCCGGCCGCTGCACCAGCGAGGCGTGGGCCAGGTCGACCAGCGGCCGGCGGATATCGGCGTAGCTGCTCGAAAGCAACTCCGCCAGCGGCACATCGGCGAACAGGGGATCGGCGTAGTACACGTCACGGTCGGCCAGTGCCAGTTTCATGGCCTCGATCGCGATATGAACCGCGCCTGGGTGGTTGTGCCCCAGTTTAGCCAGGTTGAAGCCTTCCAGGAGCCGGAGCGTTTCGAGCAGGTAGGGGCCCTGCGTCCAAGCCCCGCACTTGAACACCGTGCAGCCGCGGTAGTCGGTGCTCGCCGGCTCCTCGATGCGCGTGACGTGGGTGGCCAGGTCGGTGTAACGGATCAGCCCGCCGTTGGCCTCGCACCAGGCGGCCAGCTCGCGGGCCAATGGGCCCCGGTAGAAGTAGTCGGCCGCCAATCGCAGGCCGCGGCTGCGGTCGTCGGGCGATCCGGATTCGGCCTCGATCAGCCGGCGAATCGTGCGTGCCAAAAGCGCGTGCCAGTCGCGCTCGTGGCGGTCGAGAATCCGCAGGGTCGGCGCCGCCACATCCGCCAGCTTGAGCGTGCCGTAACGGTCGAGCGTGGTCAGGCAGGCGTCGAGCGCGCCGGGCACGGCCGCCGGTTCAATGCCGCTGCCGGGAATCCCTCCCAGCTTTTCGAAGTGATCGCGCGTCGCCAGCTTCGGAGCGACGCCCTGCCCGCAGACGACTTCGACCACCTTGCGATTGGCATCGTACACCAACAGCGGAATTTCGCCGCCGAAGCAGAATCCGCCGGAGTCGGTGACGCTGAGGGCAAGCAAGGTGGCGACGGCGGCGTCGGCCGCGTTGCCGCCGTCCTGGAGAATCTCCATGCCCGCCGCCACGGATTCGGCGCCGCCCGCGGCGACCGCGCCCTGGTTGCCCGAGGCTTTCCAGGAAATGTCGTTCGCGGACGGCGGATCGGCCCACGCGGTTGTAAACGCGAAGGCGATCATCAAACTAAGGGCGGTGAGCGTACGGCGCATGGCGAGGTTCTATCGGAACGGTCGGAACGTGGCTGGTGCTGAGCGGTCAGCCTATAGGATACGAACGGTTGGGGCGAAATGCCAGCGCCTGAGAGGCTATCCGAAAACACCGCGGGATGCCTTCCCAGGCCGTCCCGGCTACGGACGGCGTTCCCTACCGATACCGCCGCGGCCGTCGGCGGCAAGCAGGGCTTGATCCCTTGGCCCCGATTCGGCCATGATAGTCGGGTATCCTCATACCGTGCTTCGAAAACAAGGAAGGATCCCATGTCCAGCGGCGACGTTACCACGGCCCAACCGCGTTTCCAACGAGGCGACGTCGTGCGCGTCAAAAGCGGCGTGCGACATTACAACTATCCCGACTTGCCGATCGGCGGCTGGACCGGGGAAATCGTCGAAATCGACCTGGACGGCGACGGACACGATTTCCGCGTCGATTGGTCGATCGTGACGCTCGGGAACATGCACCGGGTCTACGTCGAGCGGTGCGAGCGCGACGATATGGATGAATCCACGATGTGGCTCGCCGGCGACGAACTCGAAGCCGACGACGGCGCGCCGGCGACGATCGAACAGCCCAACTTCCCCGCGTGGGCCATGCACGCCGGCGACGAACAGCTCGCCGCGATCTTCGGCCTCGGCGACGACGACCCGATTCCCGACACCGACATTGAATCGCTGAGCAAGTACCACCGGTTCCTCGCCGAGCACTTGACGTTGCCCTTCGAAGCGATGTGGGAACCGGAGGACGATCCCGCGGATGACCCGGTCAAGGTCTTGGATCTGCTGCCGCCGACCGACGAGACGGCCGACGCCGGCTTAGGGCTGATGTGTACGATCGACGTCGACGACGACGTGGCCGAGGCCGTACCGCTGGTCAGCCTGTACGTCTCCGATGACCACCCCCACGCCGAGCTCTTGGCCGACTATCGCCACTGGATCGATGGTGGCGTCGATGACGACGACGACTGGGACGACGAAGACTACGATGAGGACGACGCTGAATACGAAGAAGATTACGACGGCGATGAGGACGACGAGTACGGCCCCAACAGCATCGCCGAGCGGATGTTCGAGGCGACGATGGAAGGTCTTCGCGCCGGCCGCGACGTTCTGGGCGATTTACCCAACCGCGACGAATTGCAACGGGTTCAAGCGCTGGCCGATGAATTGATCTTGTCGGAACTGGATCCCGATCCGGAAACCGACCCCAACGCGGATGCCGACGAAGCGCCCCAGCCGCTACGCAAGAGCGGGCCGGCCGTGGGTCGCAACGACCCCTGTCCCTGCGGCAGCGGAAAGAAGTACAAGAAGTGTTGCATGAAGCAGCGCGACTAAACTTCACATTCACGGTGGCTGGGGCAGAGCCCAAGCGATGGCCCGGTCGCGTGGCGGCTCGCGCAGATTCTGTAGGGTACGCCCTCCGTGGCGTTCCGGTTCTGCCGGGGCGGTCCGCATGTTATAATGCCACAATTGCCGGGGTCGGCTCCAACATTCGAATCGTCGTAAGATGCCGCAGGCCGCAATCACCCTCGAACCCGCCGATGATGGCCGGCGGATGAGCCTCGACGACTTCGAGTCGGCCGAAACGTCTTCAGGACGCATCTACGAACTGGCACGCGGAGTGGTGCTGATGATCGAAGTCCCTGGTCGCCGGCACGTGGTGCAGTTGAACGCGGTCCGGCGGCAATTCGGGGCGCATGACGTCGCGAACCCAGGCACGATTCATGCTCTGCTGGGAAGCGGAGAGTGTAAGGTGCTGGTGGCTCAGTACGACACGGAGCGGCACCCCGATCTGGCGGTCTACAAGACGGCGCCTCCCGAGGAAGATGACTTTTGGGCGAGCTGGGTCCCGGAGATTGTGATCGAAGTCGTGTCGCCGTCGTCTCGGCACCGCGATTACGTCGAGAGGCGCGAGGAATACCTGGCCTTCGGCGCTCTGGAATACTGGATCGTCGACGGCGATCGCGAAGAGTTGCTCGTGCTGCGACGATCGCGCGGAGCATGGGTCGAGCGCGTCGTCAGTCCACCCGGCACGTGTCGGACTCGCTTACTCCCCGGCTTCGAGTTCGACGTCGGCGCCGTGTTTCAGCCGCGACCGTAACGGCGTAGCCGAATTCGCCCTCATTCAGTCTCCTCGTTCCCACGCTCCGCGTGGGAACGGTTCTTCGGCCGCTCAGCGGCCCGTCGTTCCGTCCCGCCTGCGCTCTGGCGCCGACGTCTGCTATACTCACGTATTGGCAGTTTCCTATCGCTCCTCGTTCCCACGCTCCGCGTTCCTCGTTCCCACGCTCTGCGTGGGAAAGACTCTTCGGCCGCTCCGCGGCCCGTCGTTCCGTCCGCGGCTGCGCTCCGACGCCGACGTCTGCTATACTCACGAATTAGCAGTTTTCCCCGTCGAGGCCCGTCTTGACCCTGTACAAAACCCACGCGACCGAACTTCTGGCCCCCGCGGGCGATTGGGAAGCGCTGCGCGCGGCGGTGGCCAACGGGGCCGACGCCGTCTATTTCGGCCTTTCGAACTTCAACGCCCGTCACCGGGCCACGAACTTCACGCTCGAAGAATTGCCCGAAGTGATCGATTTCCTGCACGCCCACAATGTGCGCGGCTACGTCACCTGTAATACGCTGATCTTTTCCGACGAACTGCCGGAAATCGCTCGCTTCGTCACGGCAATTGCCCGAGGAGGCGCCGACGCGGTGATCGTGCAAGACCTGGGTCTGACGCGGCTGATCCGGAAACTGGCCCCCGATCTGCCGATCCATGGTTCGACGCAGATGACGCTCACCGAGCCGCGCGCGATCGAATTCGTCCGCAAGCTCGGCGTCGAGCGGGTGATCCTGGCCCGCGAGCTGTCGCTGGCCGACATCGAGCGGGTGAAGCAGGGTACGTCGCTGCAGGTCGAAGTGTTCGTCCATGGCGCGCTCTGCGTGGCCTACAGCGGCCAGTGCCTGACGAGCGAGGCCTTGGGCGGGCGAAGCGCCAACCGCGGCCAGTGCGCCCAGGCCTGCCGTATGCCCTACGAGCTGATCGTCGACGGCCGGCGGCGCGACCTGGGCGACTACGCCTATCTTCTTAGCCCGCAGGATTTGGCGGCCCACGATCTGATCGGCGAGCTGGTCCGGCTGGGCGTGGCGAGCCTTAAGATCGAAGGGCGGCTGAAAAGCGCCCAGTACGTGGCCGTGACGACGCAAACCTACCGCGCGGCGCTCGACGCGGCATTGGAGTCGAAGCCCTTCGCGGTTTCCACGCGGCAACAGCTCGACCTGGCGCAGAGCTTCTCGCGCGGCTTCACGCCCGGCTTTCTCGAGGGGGTCGACCACCAGCGGCTGGTCCATGGCCGTTTTCCCAAGAGCCGCGGCGTCAAGGTCGGCACGCTGGTCGGCCGCACCGGGCGCGGCGTGCTGGTCGAATTGGCGGCCGAGCACCGCCGTGCCGATTCACCCGCCGCGGTCGTCAAGCCGGGCGATGGCATCGTGTTCGACGAGGGGCACCCCGAGCAGGACGAACAAGGCGGCCGGATCTTCGAGGTGCGGAGCACGCCTGGCGGAGATCGAGCGTGGCGAGTGGAGTTGGTTTTCGGCCAGGGGGTGGTGAACCTGGCGGCATTGGCCAATGGTTGCCTCGTCTGGAAGACCGACGACCCCGACTTCCGCCGCCGGATGGGGCGGACCTATTCGCGCGGCGGCACGCCGCGGCGCGTGCCGGTCGTGTTTCGCGTCGCCGGCCGTCAGGGTGGATCGCTGCGTTTGACCGTCTTCGACGATCAAGGGCACTCGGCTGAAGCCCAGTGGCCGGGGCCGCTGGAGCTTGCCCTCAAACACGCGCTCACCGGCGAGCTGCTCCGCGAGCAACTGGGCCGGTTGGGCGATACGCCGTTCGAGTTCGCCGGCGTCCAAGCTGATTTGCCCGAACCGGTGATGGCGCCCAAGAGCGTGCTCAACGACCTGCGGCGTCGCGCCGTCGCCGCGCTCGTCGACGCGCGCGAGGCGGCCGTGCGCGGGCGCAAGATCAACCCGCGGGCGCTCGACGAGCTGCGCGAGTCCGCCGCAAAGGCGAGCGGGGGGCGTGAGCCCCCCGGTTATTCAGGGTTGCAAACGAGTTCTGAAATTCCAAGTTGCAATGTGGCAATTGACGACGGAACGAGCGGCATTCCGTCGCCGCCACGGCTGTACGTGCTGGTCCGCACCTTGCCGCAGCTCGAAGCCGTGCTGGCCTGGTCGCCGGAGCGCGCCGCGCGGCCGGCTTTGGTCTATTGCGATTTCGAGGACGTGCGCCGCTACCGCGAAGCGGTGCCGCTGGCGCGCGCCGCGGGCGTTCCGGTCGGCCTGGCCACGTTGCGGATCGTCAAGCCGGGCGAAGAGGGGCTGCTGGCCAAGATCGCCTCGGCCGAGCCCGACGCGATCCTGGTCCGCAACCTCGCGGCCCTGACGTACTTCAAGGAGCACACGCCCGCCGTGCCGCTCGTCGGCGATTACTCGCTGAACGTGGCCAACGAGCTGTCGGCCGCGCTGTTCCTCGACGAAGGGCTGCGGCGCCTGGTGCCCAGCTACGACCTGAATTGGGAGCAGCTCCTGGCCATGCTGGGCCGCACCGCGCCGGAGTGGTTCGAGATCGTGATCCACCAGCACATCCCGATGTTCCACATGGAGCATTGCGTGTTCGCGGCCGCGCTTTCCGATGGGAAAGATTATCGCGACTGCGGCCGGCCCTGCGATACCCACAAGGTCGAGCTGCGCGACCACGTGGGCGCGGAGTTTCCGCTGTTGGCCGACACGGGCTGCCGCAACACGGTGTTCAACTCCGTGGCCCAGTCGGCCGCCGAGTACGTGCCGCGTCTGTTGGCGTTGGGAGCGCGGCATTTCCGCGTCGAGCTATTGCGCGAAAGCGCCGGCGAGACCGTCAGCTTGCTCGATCGCTATCACCGCGTCCTGGCCGGGCTCGACGACGGCCGCGCGGCCTGGCGCGGCTTGCAGATCCTCAGCCAGCTCGGCGTGACGCGGGGCACGATGCAAGCTTGACGACCTGGGGCGGTTTCTCGGGGTTGCTGGTCTCGCATCCACGACTCGCAACGGTTCATGTACTTTGCAAATCGCTTGCTCATTCTCCGACGAGTGCCAAAGCCGCGTTCATTACGTCATCAGCGAGGTACCGGTTCACCCACGGTCGATCTCCTCGCGCAACTGATCGAGGTCGACGTGGAAGGCAGGAATTCTCTCGCGTGCGAGCGCCATCAGGAAGTCGGTCCGATCGAGGGCGGCGACCTCTGCGGCCTTTTCCTGGGAAATGGTGCCTCTCGCATACCAGTGCATCGCTGCGGCCAGCCGCATTTCGCGCAGGAACCCGCTGGGAGACATTTCCGCTTGCTCAGCCGCCGTGGCCAGGATGACGTCGCGTTGGTGCGGCGGCAGTTTTCGGAGCTCGCCGGCCTTCCAGCGTTTGTCCATCCGGGCTGTAATGGAATGGCTCATGGCGTTGTCCCCCCGGTTTAGTTCGTCTCCATTATACTCTAATTCAAACGCTGCAGCACGATTACCCAGTCGCGTAGCGGCAACAGAGCGTGGCCTGGGGGTGCGCCCCCGTTGTACAACACATTTTTTGCAGCGACCCCTCGCCAGCTTGCCTGGCAGGTGAAGCAGTTTGCCGGCTAGCGACACACCGTACAAAACCCGCCCATCTCTCCCCGTCGTC
>DATLQY010000642.1:0-3200 GCA_035534975.1 Pirellulales bacterium | reverse complement strand
TCCAGCCGCGCGCCGGGCGAACTGGACACTTGCCGTCCTGCTCGGCATCGAAAGAATCATCGCGAGCGCCGAATCATGCTGCCGCCGGGCGGCCGGCGAAATCCGCCTGAAATTCACGGCGCGACTCGCGGAACGTAGGATGAACCCGTCGCGAATTGAACAAATCGTTCGCCATTTCCGCGAGAACGGCCTGAAGCTCCTGCTGGAGAATCCGGCCAATGCCCGCGAACTGCTGGGACTGACGGCGACGCGCCTGCTCGACCGCATGGACTTCGCCCGCATGAGGGTCGATCCGACGACATACATCGCGGCCGACTACAGGCACATCGCGTCCGACCTTGTGCTCAACGTCCCTTTTCGCACCGGTCGCGGCCGCGAATCCATCACCGTGTACGTTCTCATCGAACACCAGTCCGAGCCGGACAGTCTGATGGGTTTGCGGGTGCTCGATTACGTCGTGCAGATCTACAAGCGGCAAGTCCGCGATCAGCTTGCGCGGGATCCATCGCGGAAAAGGGTTCAGTTGGAGCCGGTGCTCCCCTTGGTTCTCTATACCGGCACCGTCTCGTGGCCGCAGTTGCCGCGGCTTGTTGAGCTGGTCCAGCAGGGCGATGAGTTCGGGGACCTGATTCCGCAGATCGGCCCGCTGTTTCTGAACCTGCCCGAGGTGCCGTCGGATCAGTTGGCGCAGTCGGGCCCTCTTGGCTGCGTGCTCGAGCTGATCCAGCACCGCAAGGCGCGGCCGGAGGAGTTCCGAATTCTGGTGGCGCGGGCGGTCCAGCGCCTGGAGGACCTGCCGGCACGAGAGCGCAATCGATGGCTGGAGCTGTTGTCTTACATCCGGGCGATGGTTTATCATGACCGGGAGGATTCGGAACGCGACGGATTACGCGAACTGATCCTGAAATCCGTCTCGACCGACGCACGCCGAAGGGAGGTGGAAACCATGTTTCGAACAGGTGCCGAAACCCTCCGCGAGGAAGGGCGAGAAGAAGGAGCGATTGCCGCCTTGCAACAAGCGCTCGTCAATCTGTTACGCGGGAAATTCGGGCGCTTGCCGCGCGCCACTGAAAGAGCGATCCGCGCGACGCAGGATCCTGGCCAGCTCGACGCCTGGCTGGTTCGCGCCGGTCAGGCTACCTCCCTTTCGGAGATCGAGATCGCGCCTCCATGACGGACTTGTCGAGTGGTTTTTGCTCCTGCTCCAAGCCTGTGCCGGTGGGAATCCCGCGCTGCCAGGACCGCCAGTGCCCGACTCTTGCTGTAGAACGGTAAACTGAAGGCGGGGAAAGCCGGCCGATGATGATCAAGCATTGGATTTGGTGGCGGGCCAAACCAAGCAAAACCCGTCTTCTGCCCGATCCTCGCGCTGAGCCGCCCCTGGTACGCTTCCGCCCGACGAGTCCCACTATTTGGCCTGCTCCGTGGTCGCTTCCAGTTCGGCGATGAGCTGCTTGAAATCCTCACGCGTGCGCAGCGCCTCGAGGTCGGTGTCTTGTTTCATGTGGGCCGCGTTCTTGAACCCGGCGGCCACGGCTTGCTTCAGCCAATCCATCGCCCGGTCCGCCTCGGCGGCCGCGTCCTTCGCGGCATCCTCGGATTGGTCGTCCGCACGGATGACGGCCGCGGTCACGGCGCGAAAACAGGCCGCGATCGCGGACTCGGCATGATCTACGAGGTTCCTCCCCGCGAAGCCTCCCTCTCCCAAGGGGACATTCTCGAAGAGTGTCCGTTGGTTTATTGGACGGCCGAGCGGGATCAAGCGGGGACGCTGCATCTGGAAAGCGCGTCGTCGAACGAACGGGTGATTGTCCTGACGCAGGCGTGCGACCTGGCCAATACCAGGACGTCCAAGGTGCAGGTTGCCGTCGTACATGCCACCAAGAAGCTCGTCGCCGACGGCGTTCTGAAGCCACAAACGATCCGGGATCAGGTCCGCCGGCATTGCGTCTTCGGCTGGTACTTCCTGCCGGCCGCGGACGCTAATCCCGAATCGATTGTCGACCTGCACGACATCGACACCGTTCCCCGGGAACTTCTGGCGGAACAAGTCCGGCTGGGGCACCGCACTTGCACGATCTGCACGCCGTTCCGTGAACACCTCGCCCAGCACTTCGCGACCACCTACTCCCGCATCGCGCTGCCGGATCCGTATGAGACGCTCCCTGAATAACTTGCAACGTGGTCGACGGTCGCGCGGCCGCCGTAGAACGGAATTCATTCGGTTGTCGTGCTCGGAAGCGCAACTTAAAAAACCGGAATGGATTCCGTTCTACGGCCCGCCGGAAAGTCTGGCCTACTCCTTCGGTATTAATTCCAGTTCGGCGATAAGCGTCTTGAAGTCCTCACGCTCGCGCAGGGCGTCGAGGTCGGTGTCTTGTTTGATGTGGGCCGCGTCCTTGAACCCGGCGGCCACGGCTTGCTTCAGCCAATCCATCGCCCGGTCGGCTTCGGCGGCGGCGTCCTTCGCGGCATCCTCCGATTCGTCGCCCGCGCGAATGACGGCCGCGGTCACGGCGCGAAAACAGGCCGCGTTGTACAGGCTGCTGGCGTCGGGGCGCTTGAGGTCCTCCCACATTTCCGCCGTCGCGCGGCAGCCGGCGGCGTCGTTACACTTGGCGAAGTGCCGCAGACGAACGTCCATCAAGCCCGGAACCAAACCGGGATGGACGACTTTGCCCGCGACCAGCCGAAGGCAGTCATCGACGATCGGCAGCGCCTCCGCACCGCGATCGAGCGCCGCGAGGCTCGCTGCCACGCCCCACATGCTCACAAGCGTGTCCGGGTGCTCGGGGCCGAGCGCGGCTTTCATTAGCGCCAGCGTCTCTTCGTGAAGCTTGAGGGCCTCGGCGCGCCGGCCGACGGCGTCGTAGCTGAGGGCCAGGTTGTTCATGCTCATCAGCGTGTGGGGGGGTGTTCGGGGCCAAAAAATTGGCTTTCACCAGCGTCAGCGTCTCTTCTCGGAGCTTGAGGGCATCGGCGTGCCGGCCGAGGGCGCGGTAGCTTTCGGCGAGGTTGTGCATGCTCTCAAGCGTGTGGGGGTGGTCGGGGCCGAGCGTGGCTTCGTCATGGAGATAGCGCTCGACGTCATGCGCCAGGCCGTTGGCCGTCTCATAACGCCGGTTGCGGTTCTTCTCCAGGCACTTCATCGCGATCCAATCGAGCTCGCCCTTGACCAGCCCGCCAAGCTGCTTCGGCTG
>DATLQY010000641.1:0-5175 GCA_035534975.1 Pirellulales bacterium | reverse complement strand
CCTGGAGATCGTCTCCGGAAGGGTCGAACGGCTGCGCGAGAGCGTCAAGAAGCCCCGTCCCAACCGCGAACAGGAGCAGGTCGAGTTGGCGGCGCTGGAGCGGGTGCTGACGGCCATCGAGTCGGGCACGCCGCGGGCCGCGTCGGAAATGAGCGACGATGAATTCAAAGCCACGCGCAGTTTCCGCCTGCTCACCGAGAAGCCGACCCTGGTGGTGGTCAATTGCGCTGACGACGACGAAAACCTGGAGCGCTTTGCCCAGTTGGCCGCGAGGCCGGGTACGGCCGGGACGGCCGCAGCCAAGGGACCGCGAATGCTCGGCGTGCGAGTCGGGTTGGAATTGGAGCTTGCGCGAATGAGCGAATCGGACCGGGCCGATTTCGAATCGGAGATGGGTCTGGTGGGCCCGCGGCGCGACGAAGTGCTGCGAACGGTGCTCGACGCCTCAGGCCAGATGCTCTACTTCACGGCCGGCGAAAAAGAGGTCCGTACCTGGATGTTGCGCCAAGGGGGCACCGCATTGGAAGCCGCCGACAACATCCATAGCGATCTGGCCCGCGGATTCATCCGCGCCGAAACGATGCAATGCGGCGACCTGATCCGGCTGGGAAGCGAGCGCGAGATCAAGGCCGCTGGACTCGTGCGGCAGGAGCCCAAGGATTACGTGATCCGTGACGGCGACATTTTGAACATCAAGTTCAGCGTCTAACCCATTGGGGGTAGCGGAATTCGTCAGAATTCCGGCGTTTTGGTGCAATTGTCGGAACGCCGACGCTTTTCCGCTTCAAACATGGCGCGGCCGGTGCAAGATTCTCCCGGCCACGGCAACTATACTCGCAGTCATGACCCAATCGACCCACGACGCTGGCGAGTCGCGTTCGGCCGGCATGTCCCCGATCGACTGGCAGGCCGAACTGGCGCGCCACGATCGCTGGCTGCGGACGATCGTGTTGGCGCGACTTGGCGAACGTCAGGCGGTCGACGAGGTGATGCAGGAGGTTTCGTTGGCGGCGGTGGAGCAGCGTGCTCCGCTGGCGGACCGGGCCAAGCTGGCCCCATGGCTCTACAAACTGGCGGTAACCAAGGCATTGCTGTACCGCAGGCGACTGGGCCGGCAACGGCGTCTGACCACCAACTATGCCGAACGAGTGCGGCCGGGCGAAAGTGACTCTCGTAGTCCCGATCCATTGGAGTGGCTCTTGGCCGACGAGCGCCGCAAGCTGGTGCGCGCGGCGTTGGCCGGTTTGCCGCCTCGCGACGCCGAGATCCTGTTGTTGAAGTACACCCAAGATTGGAATTACCACCAGATCGCGGCCCATTTGGGTATCGGTCATGCGGCGGTCGAAGCCCGGCTGCACCGTGCCCGCGGAAGACTGCGCGCGGCATTGGCCGCTTTGAATGTCGTTGAAATTGGGGGGACGTGAAAATGACGGATGAAATTCGTGGCAACGACGATCACTTGCTCGACCTGTTGGTCGATGGCGAGCTGGACGAGTCCCAGCGCCGCGCCGTGCTTGCCTGGTGCGAGCGCGACCCCGATGGTTGGCGCCGCTGCGCTTTGACGTTTTTGGAGGTCCAGAGCTGGGGAAGAGAAATGGGAACGCTTGCCGCGGTTGCTTTCCAGTCCGCGATCCGCGATCCGCAATCCGCAATCGAATCGACCCCTGCTCCGCGCTCGGCGCCGGGGCACCCGCTTAGCGGGTCGGCTCCGCGTTCCGAGTTGCGCGCTCCGCGCTCCTTCCTGCCGCCCCTGGCGATGGCGGCCAGCTTCGCGCTGGCCTTCACGCTGGGCCTGCTGATCCGCGGCGGTGGGTTCTCGACACAAGACGGACCGAGCGACCTGGCCACCGCCGGCGCTGGTGCGGATGACGCCGGCGCTAGGCCGCGCAGTCTGGCCGACGGCCGTGCTCAACCTCCGTTGGATAACGTGCGCCTCGTGTGGGACGGTCCTCAAGGGACGGCCGAAACCATCGAATTACCCGTCGTCGAGGGCAAGGTTTTGGATGAAAACTGGCTTCGAGGCCAGCCGTCGGCGCTGCCCGCCGGCTTGCTCGAAGCGTTGGAGCGATCGGGCCATCGCGTGCTGCAGCGGCGGGAGCTGGTGCCGTTGAACATGCAAGACGGCCGGCGTTTGGTTGTCCCGGTCGATCAGGTCGACGTTCAGCCCGTCAACCATCGCCGGGCTTATCAGTGAAACATTGGGCAGGATTCCAAGGGGCCATAACGGTGGTTTTCGCACCTTGAAGACCTGCCGACCGGGGAGGGGCAAATCGTCATCGTCACTTCCAACTTGTCGTCACCGTCATCAAAAGGAGTATCGCATGTGCTCACGAATGGAACGTTGGTTTGGCCGAACCGGATCGCTGGCCCTGGTCGCGGGCCTGCTGCTTTCGGGCACGTCAGCCCTTGCCCAGCAGGTTCGCGACGAGTTGCTTCGGGCGATCGTGCTGGTCGACAACGAAAATCAGCCGTCGGAACATTACTGGATCGGCATCCAATTGAGCGAGACTCTGCCCGACGCCGTGCGAGCCCAGTTGGAACTGCCCGAAGGCCAAGGCGTGCTGGTCGAGGACGTCATGCCCGACAGCCCCGCCGCCCAGGCCGGTCTCAAGAAGCACGACGTCATCGTTTTGGCCGGCAATAAGGCGCTCACCAATCCCCAGGACCTGGTCGATGCGGTGGCGCAGGCCAAGGAGAGCGAGTTGAGTCTGCAACTCCATCGTTCCGGCAAGAAGCTGACTCTCACGGTCAAGCCTGCCAAACGGCCGGTAGTGGGTCGTTATGTACCCGGCGAAATCGCCGCGCCTGAAGCTCCCGCCGAAGTGGATGCCGGAAAGTTGCAGGAATTGATCCAGCAATTCATGCGGCAAAATCAGGGTGGAAGCGGTGGAGGCGGTGCAGGAGGCATGCGCGTGCGGATGCTGCAACCCGGCATGGTCTTACCGCCGGGAGCTCCCATGCCTGCGATCGCTCATCCTCGATTGGCATTGCCCGAAAACCTCTCGATCAGCATCAGCCGGCAGGGGGCGCAGCCGGTGAAAATCAGCGTCAAACAGGACGACAAGAGCTGGGACCTGACCGAAGACAAGCTGCAAGAGTTGCCGGACGACGTCCGAATGCACGTCGAGCGGATGTTGGGCCGGATGCCGCCGATGGCGTTCGCGCCCATCACGGCGCCGATGCGCTTGGGTGGAGGGGGTGGAGGCGCGGGCGGGATTGCCCAGCCGCCGGTGCGCGTCGAGATCGTGCCGCCGAACCAAGAGAACCCCAGCGCCCCTGGCCAACCGCGTTTCACCCGGCGCGAACGTCCCGAGTCGGCGGGGGTTGAGCGACGCTTAGACGAGTTGAACAAGCAGATCCACGAGCTGCGCGAGGCGATCGAGAAGCTGCAGAAGCAGTCCGATGGCGGCCAGAAGTAGGGGCATGTCCTCACTTCAACGTGCCAAGGTACTCCAATAAATCGGCGACCTGTTCGGCGGTCATGTCTCGCAGCAACAGCTCGGGCATCAACGACTGTTGCTGCGGGACGAATTGCTCGATCAGCCCCGCGGGTATGCGGATCTCCCGGTTTTGGGCGTCTTTGAGGATGACCTCGCTGGCATCCTTCTTGACCAACACACCGGTCGTTTGCAAGCCATCACTGGTTTCGGCAAGATAGGTGACGTATTTCGGGTCGATCAGCTTCGACGGCTCGAGCAGGCTCTCCAACAGTTTGGCACGGTCGAGTTTCTTGCCGATCGTCGTCAATTCCGGGCCGACCTCCTTTCCTTCCGTTGCGATGCGATGGCAGTTCTTGCATTGAACTCCGGCGGTCTCGAAAAAAACCCGCCTGCCGCGCGCCGCGTCGCCCGCAAGCGCGAGAATCTGCTCGGGCCGCACGGCGCTCCCCAGCCGCTTGACGCGTTTCTCCGGCGGGAGAAACCGTTCGAACAGGTCACGGATGCTCACCTCGCCATGCTGCGCCGCCGTTTCAACGGCCGCCGCTTTCGCGTCGCCGGAAAGCACCTGCCGATCGATCGACCGCATGAGCGCCAGCGCGCCGCTGGTCGACGACAAGAGGCGGTCGACGTGCTCGATCACCTCGGTCGGCGCATTGGCCGCAAGCAGCCGTTCGAGCCCGGCGGTCTCCGCCTCGTGGATTCTCGCCGTCACGTCGTTGCCGGTAGTCTTCTCCGGCGCCTCGCGCGGCATCCGCCGGACCCATTCGCAGATCAGCTCGACTCCGGCACAGTCGACTTCCGTCGAGCCGATGTGCGGCATCCGTCCCCCGCCCAGCTTGGCCATGCGGTACAAGAGCACCGATCGAAACGGATCGCCCGCGGCGATCACTTGCGCCGCGTGGATGCCGAACGTTCCTTGCGTGGGCCGGACGCCGATCATGTCGGTCTTGTCCAGCGGCAAGTCGTAGTGCATCTTCGACAGCACCGAGCTCCCCGCGTGCATTCGGTGGCAGTGGGCGCAGTTGGTCTGCAAATAGGCTCGTGCCCGCCCATTCAAATCGGCCGAATCATCGCGCGGATCGGCCAAGCGCGGCCGGCCCTCGCTCGCGATCGGCTTCTCGAACAAGCCGATTCGCGCGAACGTGTCGAGTTGCGAGACCGGACTGCCGTCGCAAGCGACGTCCTGGTTCAACTGCGGCGTGTTGAACGCCAGCGCCGGCCCGGACCATTTGTTATGACAGCGCTGGCACTCGGCGCGGCCGGCGAATCGCCATGCCTGCCGGCGCGTTCCGCCGGGCGCATCGGCGTCGACGACATCGAACGTGAGTTCGGCGCCGGCCGCGTCGACCAGCGCGGCATCGTTCTGGTCGTCGTTCCACCGGTAGGTGTAGGGCCGCCACTCGCCGCCGTCGAAGTGCAGGACCTGCGTTTCCACGCGCCGCCGGCTCGTTGGATCGTTTTGCCGCAATGCGAGCGACAAGGTCTTCACCAGCACCGAGTCCTTCGGAAACGTCCACGCCGGACCTTCAGCCTTGATCGCCAGCTCGCCGGGCACGGCGATCAGCCGTTCGGCCACGGCATGGTCGGCCCACGGTTCGGCGTTGATGGAATAGGGAAGGACGCCGGGCGCCGGAGACTGTTCGGCGACCGACGAATAGAGCCCGCTTTCGGTTAACGTCCGCGGAAAGTCGCTGTTCTGGTTTCGCCGCGGGTTCGGCACCAGAACATGGATCGT
>DATLQY010000640.1:0-13095 GCA_035534975.1 Pirellulales bacterium | reverse complement strand
CTGGGCGACACGCTCCTGGTCTGCGACGTGGGGGGCGGCACGACTGACTTCACGCTTGTCACGGTGACCGAAGAGGCGGGCGAACTGGCGCTGCGCCGCGTTGCCGTCGGCAACCACATCCTGGTCGGCGGCGACAACATGGACCTGGCCCTGGCTCATTTCGTGGCCGGCAAGTTCGCGGAAAAGGGGGTGACGCTCGACCCTTGGCAATCGGTCGCGCTCTGGCACTCGTGCCGCGCGGCGAAGGAGGCGGTGCTGGGCGGCGACGGGCCGAAGAAACACCCCGTCGCCGTGCTCGGTCGCGGCAGCAAATTGATCAAGGGGACTGTCTCGGTCGACGTCGAGCGCGAGTCGGCCCTTGGCCTGTTGCTCGACGGCTTCTTCCCGCTGTGTCCGGCGAGCGATGAACCGGCCAGGCGGCGCGTGTCGGGCTTTCAGGAGTTGGGGTTGCCGTTCGAGAGCGAAACGGCCATCACGCGGCACCTGGCCGGCTTCTTGCGGGCGCATGGCGAAGGCGGCCTGCCCGTGCGCCCCACCCACCTCCTGTTCAATGGCGGCGTTTTCAAGAGCGCGCCGTTGCGGCAACGATTGTTCGACGTGGTGACGAGCTGGTTCGCGGGCCAGCCGCCGCAAGCCCTGGCGGAGAACGACGACCTCGACTACGCGGTGGCCCGCGGCGCCGCGTACTATGGCTTCGCCAAGCAAGGCAAGGGCATCCGCATTCGCGGCGGCACGGCCCGCTCGTACTACGTCGGGATCGAGACCGCCGGGCCCGCGATTCCCGGCGCGCCGCGTCCGTTGCGCGCATTGTGCGTCGTGCCGATCGGCATGGAGGAAGGGACCGAGGCCGACGTGCCGGGCGACGCGATCGGGCTGGTCGTCGGCGAGCCGGCGCAGTTTCGTTTCTTCAGCTCGGCCGTGCGCAGGGACGACCGGCCCGGCGCACTGCTCAGCGCGTGGAACGATGACGAGCTCGCCGAAACCGATCCGCTGACCGCCACGCTGCCGGCCGCCGGCGACGCTGGCGAGGGCTACATTCCAGTGCGGTTCCACTCGAAGATCACCGAGCTGGGGATGTTCGAGCTGTGGTGCGCCGGCACGACGGGCGACCAGCGCTGGAAGCTGGAATTCAGCGTGCGGGACGAGGGAGCATGATTTGAAGTTAGGATTGCCGCGGTCATTCGGTTGACAATGACCGTCCGGCGGGCGTAGGCTAAAGGGATGAACGCCGACTCCCTGAACATTTCGCTGACCGACCCGGCAAAATCGTTTGTCGAGGCCGAAGTCGTCGCCGGAGGGTACGACACGGCGAGCGACTTTGTGGCGTCGGTTCTGCTTGACTTGCAACGACGCAAAGGGGCGGCGAAGCTGGCCCAGCTCATTGCGGACGGCTTGAACTCGGGCCCGTCCATCAAGGCTAACGACGAGTTTTGGGAGGGCGTGCGCCGTGAGATTCAGGCTCCTCATGGGGGATCCGGCACACCATGAGACTCGAAGCCGAGTTTCGACCTCTCGCCCGTGCCGACCTCATCGAGTGTGCCCAGTACGTTGGCCAAGTCAATCCGGACGTTGGTGAACGCTTTCGTGCCGCGGTGGATGGATTGTGCGCCCAAATCGTCGCGAATCCTTCGCTCGGGCAAGTGGTGGAGGCACCGACCGGGACCAATCAAATCCGGGTTCGCTCCGTTCCTGGATTCCGAAGTTACCTCGTACTCTATCGCGTCGCGGAAGACCGTATCGACGTCGTCCGGGTGCTACACGCCGCCCGCGACTGGCAGCACTTGCTCGGCGAGTAGATCATCGAGGACGCCTCTGGCGGATACGGCACGGCCAGTTGACAACGATGGCCCGGCGGACGTAGGCTAGAGAAATGAACACTGATGCCCTGAACGTTTCGTTGGGTGAACCGGTCAAGTCGTTTATTGAGGCGGAAGTCGTCGCCGGAGGATACGGCTCTGCGAGCGATTTCGTCTTCGCCGTGCTCCTTGCCGAACAAAAGCGCAAGGCACTGGAATCGCTCGCGCTGGAGGGTCTTAATTCTGGCCCCGTGATCCGGTTCAGCAAGGATGCCTGGGAACAGCATCGCCAAGAACTGGGATTGCCACCCACCGAAGTGGTGTAACAGGGATGCTGACCATCGACGTCAGACCGTTGGCCCTCGCTGACGTTGCGCATTACGTCGCCCATATTTCACGCGACAGCCCGGCCGCTGCCAACCGTTTCCACGACGCCGTAGTTGACACCTGGGAGCGCCTGCTTGACGACTGATTGAAACCACCAGGGGTCCATGTCCTTAATCTCTCCCGACACCCCAGCCCGCTATGCCGTCGGCATCGACCTGGGCACGACCAACTCGGCCGTGGCCTACGTCGATTCGAGCCAGGAACGCTGGCAAGTCCGCACGTTCGCCGTGCCTCAGCTCGTGGCGGCGGGCGAAGTCGAGCCGCGTGAAACGCTCCCCTCGTTCCACTACGAGGCTGCCGACGGCGAATTCCCTTCCGGCGCGCTGGGCCTGCCCTGGTGCGCGAACGGTCGCGACAACACTGTCCGCTGCGGTAACGTCCGCAATTGGGCCGTCGGCATTTTCGCTCGCGACCACGGCACCGCAGTACCCGACCGGCTGATCAGCTCCGCCAAGTCGTGGCTGTGCCACGCGGGGGTCGATCGCACGGCCGAATTGCTCCCATGGCACGGAGCGCCCGACGTCGAGCGGCTCTCGCCCGTCGAAGTAAGCTCGCGCTACCTCGCGCACATTCGCGAAGCCTGGGACCACCGCTTTCCGGCCGACCGGTTGGCCGAGCAGGACGTCGTGCTCACGCTACCGGCCTCGTTCGACGAGGTGGCCCGCGAGCTGACGGTCAAGGCCGCGAAGCTCGCGGGGCTGCCGCGCGTCGTGCTGGTCGAAGAGCCCCAGGCGGCGTTCTACGCCTGGATTCATGCCCAGGGCGACGATTGGGAACGACTCGTCCGTCCGGGGCAGAAGATCCTGGTCTGCGACATCGGTGGCGGTACTTCCGACTTCACCTTGATCCGCGTCCGCCGCGGCCAAGACGGAAGAATCCTCTTCCACCGCGTCGCCGTGGGCGAACACCTGATCCTCGGCGGCGACAACCTCGACCTGGCCCTGGCCCATCATATCGAACGAAAGATCGTCGGCGACGGCAAGCTCCAAGTCCGGCAGTGGGCCGTGCTCGTCCGCACCTGCCGCCAGGCGAAGGAAACCCTCTTGGCCGACGAGCCGCCCGAGCGTTACACCCTCAGCCTGTCAGGGAGCGGCTCGAAACTCATCGGCGGCGGGCTGCAAATCGAAATCACGCGTGACGAGGTGCAAGAGGTGCTCGTCGAGGGCTTTCTGCCTCGAACTCGGCTCGACGAGCGGCCCGTCGCGCGGCGCAGCGGTTTTCAGGAATTTGGCTTGCCGTACGCACCCGACGCCGCGATCACCCGTTACTTGGCGGCGTTCCTTTCGGCCCACCGCCAGGTGGCCGCGGGCGACGAGCCGGTCCCGGCCGACGATGCCGCGGCCAAACATGCCCTGGCCGATCGCGACCCGGCGAAACACGACCCTGCCCGGCCCGACCTGGTGCTGTTCAACGGCGGCTTCTTCGCTTCGCCGCTGTTGCGAAAGCGGCTGCTCGACGTGCTCGGCTCCTGGTTTACGGAACGCGAGGGCTGGACCCCTCACGTTCTGGCCAACGAGCGACTTGACCTGGCCGTGGCGCAAGGCGCCGCCTATTACGGCATGGTTCGCCGCGGCGCCGGCGTGCGGATTTCGGCCGGGCTGGCGCGAACCTACTACGTCGGTGTCGAAACGGCCGACGCGTCGGCGCCGTCGGCCGTTTGCCTGCTGCCGGCGGGTATCGAGGAAGGGCACGGCGTCGATCTCACGGAGCGGCCCTTCGAGTTGCTCATCCGCCAGCCGGTCGAGTTTCCGCTTTACGTTTCGAGCACGCGGTTGACAGACCGGCCAGGCGAGTTGTTCGAGGTCGACGCGGAACAGATGACCGCGCTGCCTCCGATTCGCACGGTGTTCGACGCCAAGAAAAAGGGCCCGAATGAATCCATCATCGTCAACTTGCACGCCCGGCTTACCGAAATCGGCACGCTCGACCTCTGGGCCAGCGAGGTCCAGGGAGGACGCACCTGGCGTTTGCAGTTCGACGTGCGGGCAGCGACCGAAACCGATCGCGAAGGGCACCGCGGCGCAGGCGAGGCGGAAGGCGTTCTGGACGACGCGCTCGTCGCCGATTGCCGCGAACTGGTCCGCGACGTGTTCGCTCCCGAATCGTCCGCGTCGGCGCCCAAGCCGGGAGGAATTGTCAAGCGGCTGGAAGAACGCGCGGGGCTGAGTCGCCGCGAATGGCCGATGTCGCTCTTACGCTCTCTCTGGGAGTCGCTGGTCGAAGTGGAGCCGGGCCGCGGCCGAAGCGCCGAGCACGAGGCCCGCTGGATGTACCTGCTCGGCTTTGCCTTGCGGCCCGGCTACGGCCTTGCGGTCGACGATTGGCGAGTGCAGCAAACCTGGCGTCTTTTGCAAGGGAAGCGGGCACACCACACGCCGGCCTGCCGTGTCGAGTGGTGGATTCTCTGGCGACGGATCGCCGGCGGCCTGGCTGCCGGACAGCAGCGCTTTCTGGCGGAGCCGCTCCTGGCCGCCCTGCGTCCGCTCTCCGGCGGTCCACCGAAGGGGGGCAGATCGCGCAGGCCGGACCTGGGCGCCGGTTCGCACGAGACGGCCGAGGTCTGGCGGTTATTGGGATCGTTCGAGCTGCTCTCGGTCGCCGCCAAAGTCGAACTGGCCGACACGCTCTTGGGATCGATTGCCCGCGAGAAGGTTGGCGCCGTGCGCGACGCCGGCGTATGGGCCTTGGGAAGGTTGGGGGCGCGTGTGCCGATGTATGGTCCCTTGAACACGGTCGTCCCGGCCGACGCCGCCGCGCGTTGGTTGCAAGCGCTGTGGGAGCTCGAGATACCCGGCGAATCGGCTGCCTTTTCGCTGGTGCAGCTCGCGCGCCGCACGGGCGACCGCCACCGCGACGTACCAGACAAGCTGCGCGACCAGGTCCTTGCCTGGTTCGACCGCCTCGGCTCGCCGCCCCATTATCGCCAGCTTGTGGCCGAGGGGGGCGAGCTCCAGGAAGACGAGGCGGGCATGATGTTCGGCGAGAGCCTGCCTCGCGGCCTGCGAATTGCGGCGGACACGAAATAACGCGGCACTGGGCCGCAACCAAAAAAAGCTGACCGTTGGTACATCGCCGTCTGGGTTACGGCCATTGGCCCCCTTGGCAAGGTCAGTCGAATCGGCTGGACGGCGGGCCGTCGATGGCGTAGAATCCGGCTGGGGCCGATAAGACTTAGTTCATTCGGGGCGTAGCTCAGCCTGGCTAGAGCGCTACGTTCGGGACGTAGAGGTCGCAGGTTCGATTCCTGTCGCCCCGACTGTTTTCAGAAACGAGCCCTTCGGCGCGCACGTCGAAGGGCTTTCTTATTACAGGGATGGGTTCACGGTAATCATCGCGCTAATCCCTGAAAGAGCTTATGAATCTTACACTTCGCCGTGGCAAGCCGGACGACGCGCAGGTGTGTGGCGCGATCTGCTACGAGGCGTTCAAGACGATTGCGGAGGCACACCATTTCACGCCGGACTTCCCGTCGGCTGACGTGCCGGTCGAACTCATGACTTGGATGTTGGGTCACGCCGGTTTCTACGCCGTCGTGGCCGAACTTGGCGGCAAGGTAGTCGGCGGCAACTTCCTCGACGAACGTAACTGCATCGCCGGTGTCGGGCCGATTACCGTCGATCCCACTGTCCAGAACAAAACGATCGGGCGGCAATTGATGGAGGACGTCCATCATCGCGCCGCGCAGAAGAATTTCCCTGGTGTGCGCCTGGTACAGGCCGGCTACCACGTGCGTTCGCTCTCCGTGTATGCCAAGCTCGGTTACGACGTCCGCGAACCACTCGCCTGTCTCCAAGGCCCGGCCATCAACGACGTGATGGCCGGGTATCGCGTCCGACCGGCCACCCCAGGCGACCTCGAGGCCTGCAACCGCGTCTGCATGCAAGTCCACGGCCATGACCGCGGTGGGGAACTGCTCGACGCGATCCAGCTAGGCGCGGCCAGCGTCGTCGAGCACGACGGGCGTATTACCGGCTACGCCACAACCCTCGGTTTCTTTGGACACGCCGTCGGCGAGAGCAACAGCGAGCTCCAAGCCCTCATCGGCGCGGCCCAAACATTTGCCGGCCCCGGCTTCCTCTTGCCGATTCGAAACACAAACTTGTTCCGCTGGTGCTTGCAGCACGGTTTGCGCGTCACGCAGCCCATGACTCTCATGAGCCTCGGCCTGTACAACGAACCCGCGGGAGCATTTTTGCCATCGGTCGCATATTGAAGTGAAATTGGTGAAATTCGCCTAACCGTTCAATGATCCGAACGCGGGCTTGCGCCCGCGTCGGCTTTCCGCCATCGCCTCAAGGCATCTGAGGTTGAAGACGAAGGCGTTGGGGCCATCCGGCGTGACTCGATCTTCAGGTGCGATCCATTCCGCGCCGAATGGCGGATATCAATTGCAAGTTCCCGATGATGCACGACGCCATCGCCCACATCGACCTGGCCACCGGCAAGCGTGACGTGCGAATGCTCGATTCCGGCGATGTGGCGAGCGAGCCGGTCTTCGTGCCGCGCTCGGCTTCCGCGCTCGAAGGCGAGGGCTACATCATCGCCCTGGTCTATCGTGCGGCGAACGGCACGAGCGAACTGCTGATCCTCGACGCCCAGGACATTGCGGGCGAGCCGGCCGCGGTGCTGAAGCTGCCCCGCCGCGTGTGCCGGGCGGTACGCACGGCAACTTTGTCCCCGGATAGTTCTTCTTCCCGTCTCCCGTTCGCCAGCTTAACGAAGCGCTGAGCGCGTTCTCGCGGATGAGGTCTCCCGGCTCACAGGCCAGTTCCCTCGTGCTTGCGAGTTCATGCCTTCTTCGCGATTGCCGCGTCACGCTCGTCGGCTACGGGGCAACTGAGGCTCTTTGCATACATCCCAGACCGATCGAAGCAGCACGGGCGTCGCTTTCCCTTGGCGAGCATGTCGCAGGCGTTTCTGATCCGACGCGCGCGCGTCTCTGCTTGCTTGGCGGAGACGATCCAGTGAATCCAATCTCGGCGCGCGATGGGCGTAATGTCCGACCACACCTTCCGCGCCCCCGGCGGGGCAGCCGCGAGGGCCTTCCGCAGATCTGCCGGCACCCTGGGTTCCGGCTCCTCCGCCACCGGCGCGATTTCCAACGTGACAATGTCGCCCGCCTCCGCGCCCGCCTCTTCGCGCAACTTCCGGTCCACTTTGAGCCAGTGGCCTCCTTGACCGTCAGGCTCGAGCGTGGCTTGAAAGGCCAGGCCATTGAACGTGCCTTCCACCGACGTCATGCTCCGCGAGGGGAGCTTTCCGCTGGCTTCCTTTGGCAGGGTCAGAAAGGTCCACGAGACGGACTTCGCGGTCGCCTTCGGCCGCAAAAGTGTCGCACTGAAACGGATCTTGGACCCGGCTCTTGAATCGCCGAGCTCACGTGGTGAGGCGACCTTTACCGGCTTGATGGACGTCTTGCTAGCCATTAGGTTCACTCCAGGATCTTGCGAAATTCGTGTAAGTTTTCGGCCGCGGCCGACGCCATATTAGTGGATAGCAGCCGTTACAGCGAGCAGGGCCGGTGACGATGGACGATTGGGAGGAAATACGACGGCAGTACAGCCCAATCGTTTGGGCGACGGTCTATCGTATTCTGAGAAACCGTGATCAGGCACTCGACTGCTCTCAGGAGATTTTCCTCGAGGCGTTCGAGCGGTCTGAGGAGAATGTCGTGCGCGATTGGCCGGCATTCTTACGTTGGTTGGCGGTCCGACGGGCGCTCGATCGTTTACGCCGCGTGCGGCGCGCGGCTGTCCACCTTAGTCGTGATTGCGACGTCGCCACGTGCGCGCGCGGCCCGGAGCCGTGGGAAGAAGCCGAGTTCCGTGAGCTCGTCGAGAGGGTACGGCTAGAAACGGCCAGGTTGCCCAAGCGGCAGGCCGAGGCGTTCTGGTTGTGCTGTGTCGAAGAGATGAGCTATCACGAGGCGGCCAAGCAAATGAACACCGATGCCAACTGCATTGGCGTTCTTATCCATCGTGCCCGGTCGCGGCTTCGTGAATTGCTCGCCGATCTGAATCCAACCCATATCGACTATTGAATAGAGGAATCGCGAGAGGCCAAACCATGTCTCGAACCGATGTCGATCATCTATTAGATCGAATCTTGATAGCTCTGCGTGAGGAGCCAATTCCAGAGTTCATCGGTCCGCCGCCCACGCTCTGCCCGAGTCAGGTCGTCGGAAGAGCGCCGGAACCCGTGATCGACAGCCAAGGTTCCATCGGATGGTGGACGTCCCCACGATCGCTCATGGCAGGAGCGACGTTGGCCGTGTTGGCGGCGGTGGTTGCCATCGCCTTGATCTCGGCGCCCGCCGTCAGTCCCAGCGCGGCGTTTGGCGACGTTCAAGAAGCGGTTTCCGCCTTTAAGTCGCTCCGCTACCGCTGCCTCGATTTCCACGGCGAACAAGATCCCTACGTGACGACCATCGTCTCGGTCCGAGGAGTGGGATCCCATGCCGGCGGCCCGGCGGGATCGGAAACGATCACAAACTGGCACGATCGACGGATGTTGTGGCTCGACCACCAGGCGCGGAGAGCCATCCTCTACCAGGTCTATGTCGAAGACGAGCGAGGCGAAGGCGACAGGTTCGAAGAGCGAATGCGCAACCTGCCCCGCGATGCCAAGGAGCTCGGCTCAGCGGAGTTCAACGGCAAGAAGGTGCTACGTTTCGCCTTTTCCAATCTCGGCGAGTACGTGGTCTTGGCCGATCCCGATACGAAACGTCCGTTGCGGATGGAACTTAAACTCGACAAAGGCTTGCCGGGCAACAGGCCGTTTCGCGAGGTCTTCACCGATTTCGTATTCGACGCCCCCGTGAGCGAATCGCTGTTCAAGCTTGACATTCCGCCGGGATATACGGTCGAGCGATGCGAAGAGCCGCGCGACCGGAAGCCCGTCGACACGCGAGCGCTGGTTGTCTCGCCGACGAAGGGTGTGGGGTCAGTCCGCATGGGAGCGTCGAAGGATGAAGTGGTCGCGTTTTTTGGCTCACCCGATTGGATCGAGTCGCGACGCTCGCCCGGACGTTCACTCGCGCCGGGCAAGAAGCCGGTTCGGGGCGAAGCGGAAGTCGCGTTGGAGAGGCTGCACTACAATTCGCTTGGCTTCGAGGTGATGGTGTCGAGTGTCGATGGTATGACCGAGTTCCGCTGCCTGCCGGTTGGCACCATTGCGAGGATGTTTTTGGGCAAGACCGACTCGGGCATCCAGTTGGGGGCGTCGATCGACGACGTCATCCGGGGGCACGGCGCGCCGGAGGTGAAGAGCCAACTTAGGGAAACGGGCCTCCGTTACCTCCACAAGGGATGGACGTTCTTGTTTGGCGACGGGAAGCTCAAATCGTTTTCCGCATTCGAGCCCATGTCCGACAAGATCGAGGTCATCGACAACGGCGATGGCTCGTTTACGCAGCGCCCTAAAGAGAAGTAGCCATGGAGATACCCAGTTCGTAGACGCCGGCGGGCATTATCGCACGCGACAGCGGAAGCGGACGATGCCGCCCTCGCCCGGCTCGAGCGGGTTGCTGATCTCCCAACGCAGAACCAGCGACTCGCCTTCATTTTGCTGGCTGGAGAATTCGGCCTTGAGGCTCGATTGAGCGCTTTCGGCGACGTACTCCAAACGGGTCGTGAGGCTGTCGATGATCACGATGTTGCCCAGGGGCTGAGTGCCGATGTTGTCGAAGCGGAGCGTAAAGTCGATGGTCTCGCCCGGCAGCGCCGTCTGCGTCGAGGCGACCTTGATGATCCGCAATCGGGGCTCGCGAAGGTCCTTGTCGGTGTAGACCGCCTCGGTCCGTTCATCCTTGGCCAGTTCGACGGCCGCTCGCCGGTCGAGCAGCACCTGCACCGCCTGGTCGCCGGCCCAAACGACGGCGGCCTGAGTGGCCTCGGCCAGCCGTGCTTTTTCGGCCTGTTCGTACAAGCCCAGCTTGATGACTTGCAGGTTTTCGAAGGGCAGGAACGCATCCTGGAAGCTGAACGAGGTGAGCGTGTTCGACACGGCGCCGTCGCCTTGCCGCGTGCGGTAGGCACTGGCGATCTTGGTGCCCACGTCCCCACGGGCCTGCTCGCGCTGCAAGCTGGTCGTGGCCTGCTCGATGTCGTCATGGCGCACCAGTTGCTCACGGAGCTTCACGCCGATCGGTTGGTCGATCTGTTCGCTTGCCAATTGCGTGGTCACACTCCGCACGGCGCCGAAACGCGGGGCATAAATATGGACCCGGTTCGATGCCTCGACCAAGGTGCGACCGTCGAGCGCGTCGTAGTGGGCCACCGTGTCTTCCAAGTCGAGCCCCTCGACTTGCCAATCGGGCGAAACCGCCACAGGTCCCTCGCGGTCGCCGCCGTCGCGCAGGTATTCATCGTAGGGCCACGGCCGCTGGAGCCCCGGCGGTTGCCAAGAGTTGACAGGTTCGTACGGCACCGGCGCATGGACAATTGCCGCAGGCAACCCATCTTCGGTGCCCGGTGGCGGACCCCCGGTCCAGGCTGTCGGGGGCAAACCATCGGGGCCAAGCATCGACGGCGCTGGCATCGTGGCGCGCGTGCCCGACCGGCAGGAACAAAGGAGCAAGGCCGCCAACATCGCGAGCGCCGCTGGGGCCTCACGCCTTGGGCGTTGGACTTTGGCGCCTCGTCGCTCGGAATTCTCACGAATTCCGCTACGATTCATGCCTTTCGTCGAACGATCAGCTTTCATCGGATGGTACGCCCCCCCGCGGTGCTCTGACGCGGCCGCGAAACGCCGCGAGGGTCCAATCCCTTCGGAATGGCTTCCATGGGCACGCGCGGCCGGAACAGGGTGAATGGCGGCGAGCCGTGAAGGAAAGCGTCGTCCGGGCCATCGTCGATATCGGGCAGGCGGCCACCCATTCGCAGGATGGCCACGGGCCGCCCCCAACGGTCGGCTTCTTCCAGCGGATTGACTCTCGGACCGACGTCGAACCAGTCCTGGTCCTCGGGCCGCTCGGCCACCGGCAAGGCGAGGTTGGGGTCTTCGATGTAAATGACCCGCGTGACGTATTTGCCGTCAAGGGCCAATTGCAGGTCGTCCTCGGTGAGCTCGATCGGTACCGGGAAGCGCCGCCTTTCCCCATCCGGTGGATAAAGACGATCGATGACTTCGATCGTGGGATAGACTTCCTGCCCTTCGTATTGAGGAATGTTCGACACTCGCAGTCGATAAACGGGCGCGATCAAGAGTCCCACTTCGACCGGCGCGGAGCGCGGTTCGTCGAAGTCGCCGCGGACCGCCAGTGAGATTCGGGCACCCTTCGGCGCCCGAATCTCGACCGGTTGGAAATATCCAGGCAATGGTCCACCCCGCTGAAGTCGCTCGCTTCCAATCGCTCCCGGCGGCTCGGTGCCGTCAAAGCGATAGTGTACCTTCGGAGACTGGGCTGACAGCGGAAGCGCCGCGCCCAAGCTCGCCAGGAACGCCATCGCCATGCCGCGGGCGACGTGCGCCCGGCGCCGCGGGCAGGCGGACACCGGGTTGCGGGGATGATGGACCATCGTCATGGATCGTATCATTCAGGGTTGTCGATCGAACTGTGGGACGGCCTTCCCAGGCCGTCCCACGGAGAGTTTTCGAACGCCCACTCATTGCGGGCAATCGACGCAATCTTCGGACGCCGGCGTCGCGACCTTCTGGTGCATGCTGCGCCAAGGAGCGCGGAACTTCAGGTGCGGAGTGCGAATTCGCTCGTGGATGAACACCTTGTGCGGCGGCCTGGGATAGCTCATGCCCGGCGTCTGCTTCACATGAACGCCGATCTTCTCGACAGGCCCGGGAATATGCGTGCGAGTGTGGTTGCGGATGGTGTGCTTCTGTAATCCAGCCGGAATTCCCAGCGGGATGTGCGGCGGGCCGGGCAGGCCGATGGGCGTGCCGCTAATGGGCATCCCGTACTGCGGGCCTGTGGCGCCGGCGACCAGGCCGGGCGGCAAGCCGGCGCCGTTGCCGTCAGGTCCGCAATAACCCACGGCCATGTTTTCGTCGCCGTAGCCGGCGTATCCCTCTTCACCGACCATTTCTTCGTCGCCGCCCACTTGCAGGTCCTTGTTACCCATCCGCACGATCGCCAGAATCGCGCCCCGGCGGTCGGCCTCGATGATCGGATCGACGCCCGGATCAAGCCTGGTGCTGACCAGCGTATCGATGCCGGCCAGGGCCAATTCCTGGAAATCGGGGTCGGGCAGGTAGATGACCTTGGTTACGAAGTTGCCCGACAAAACTTGGTCGAAATCCTCTTCGGTGAACTGCAGCGGGATGGCATTGTGAGCCAGGTAGGCCTCGGTCCTCGGCAACGCGGGTCCGATTTCGAGTGTCGGGTAAAGCTCGGTGCCCTCACGTCCCGGGATGTTGGTGAGTTTCAACCGGTAGATCGCGCCCTGGGGAAAGTTGAAACGACCTGGGCAGATCAACGGTTCTTCGTCGAATTGTCCGGGGCCAATCTCCCAAGCGACGACCATGCCTTCAGGTCCCGCGAAGATGACCTGCGACCTGGCTCCGGGCGTGGGTTGCACGTCGCCCGGCTCGCCCAGCATCATTACGCCCGGCCCGGGGCCGTCGACTCCGGGGCCGGGGTGCATGATTTGCTCCGCAGGCGGTAAATTGTTCGTGAATGGCGATTTGCAGCCGCTGGCGGCCACAAACAACGACAGTAGGGTCAGTAAATACTTCATCGAATCCCCCCTCGGATCGTTCAGACTCGCTTGGGGCCTGTGGCCCCCAGCCGGTTCTGGTGGTTAGTTCCTGCGGCCGTGCGGACGGCCATCCGTGGCGAACATTGGCGTGGCTGGTTTGCCGCCGCCCCCCTATAATTCCCCAGGTAATTGGTCGGTCTGGTAGATCTCGATTCTTTGGCAAATCCGGCAGAACCCTAAGATGAGCTACCTCTCCCCCA
>DATLQY010000639.1:0-2468 GCA_035534975.1 Pirellulales bacterium | reverse complement strand
TGCGGCGGCTGGCGGGCTGGCACGTGCCCGCCGGTGGCCGCAAGCCGCCGAAGATCGTCTGGTCGAAGGTGCCGTGGGACAAGCTCGACGTCGATTCGTTCACGAGTGGCGTCGCCCAGCGGCTCGTTCCCGGCATCGCCTTGGAGACCGCGCGTAGCGACTACCGCGCCTTCCTCGCCGCCTTGCGGCAGGGGCGATGTCCCTTGCGGCGAGTCGAAGGCCTGTCGATTCCGGTGGCCGACATGCCGCTGACCATCAGCTCGAGCGAGTCGCCGGGTGCCGATTTCGAACGGCTCGAAGCCATGCTTGCGGAGAACGAGGATACCCAAAGATACGTGATGAACTGCTACCAGAAAAAAAGCGAGGGCTTGACTGAAAACCAGTGGGCACCGCGGCGTAGGCACACGGGAACGCGCCTCGACACGACTCGGCTGGCCCAGGCCGCGGCGAGCTCGCGCGGCGGCGACGCCCCACGCGTGTTTCGGCGGCGGCATGCCGACTACCAGCCGATCTTCAACCCCAAAGACCACCTGGTCGTTTGCGGCTTCGACGTTCATTCGTTCGAAAAGAACCTGTCGCCGCGAGCGTGCAACCCGACGATGCCCGCTGTGACGGGCAACGTCTTCCGGCGCCTTGGGGTGGATATGGCGATGACGGCCTTCATCGACCGCATCGTGAAGCTCGGCGACGGCCGCGAGGTGTACATCCACACGCCCGTCGTCATCAAGGCGTTCGACGAGGGCTTCGAGTCGACTTATTTCAATCGAATGGCCTCCTTCGTATTCGGGAGGCTGTGTCAAACCTGCGCTCACGGCAACATGCCCGCCGCGTTCGCCCCGCTGCAACTTGAATCGCTACGGGCGATCAGCCAACAGGTTTCCAAGCGGTTCGAGCACCTGGTGACGGCGATGGTTTACTTTAATGCGATCGGCATGGTCCACGCGGGGCGGGAACACTCGTCCCCCGCCGTGAACCGTCGCACGGCCGCCCTGGTGGACGCCCTCTTGGATCAGATGCGCGGCATCGACCTCGCGGGACGCCGGCTCGACGCGGAATTCATGTACATGCCGGCGGCAATCGTGGCCGCCGCGGATCCAAGTCGGCACGTGGCCAAGATGATCACGCTCTGATTGACAAAGCGATAACCGTACGGGCCACCACGGAGCTTGCCTCCGTGGGGCAATGAGTGACAGGCCAGAACACGCCCTGATCGCGGCACGTCCGATCCAACTCTGCGGCGCGTGGCGAGTCTGACGGCAAATGTCGTACAAAGCATCGGCGCGCTCAAAGGCTAGGATTGGAGGTGTGTCGCGGTAATCCCCGTAGCCGCGGCACTCGGTAACGGGGGCCGTCAGGCCGGTCGCGCGACCGGCCGCGTCACGGGCGTCGCCGGAGCCCAGCGCGACGGCTGGCGCGGCGAGGCGTTCGTCGCGCGCCGCGCCTAGCCAGCCGACGAATTGGTCGGCTCGGGCGCGAAACGGCGCGCGGCGAAGAAATTCTTGCGCATTTCGGGACGTCGCGAGCCTTGATAGTAGCGGCTGGCGACGGTTCGCACGGTGCGTTCAGCCGCCCGCTTCAAACGAGGGCTAAGAAAGGCGAAAAGGTGAAGAAAATGATGCGAAAGTTGAAACAGGTCTTGACGGCGGCGGCGTTGGCTGCCGGCATTGCCGGGGGCGCCGGTCCCACGGAAGTCCATAACGCCCAGGCTGGCGCTGAGACGTCCGTTCAGCAACTGTACACGTTCAAGTACCTGATGATCGCGTACCGCGCAAACGGGGCCGAAATCCATCGCGAGACGATCTCGATCGTCACGTTCGACCAGATGGACGCCTATTTCAAGGCGACGGCGTACCGAAGCGAGTTCCTCACGCGCTGGGGCCGCGGTGAGCTCGGGAGCCGCGCGACGAGCACGCTGATCGAGGTGGTTCCGTAGCGAGCGTCGTGATGCCTTGTCCTCCATTGGCGGGCGGCAACGGTTCGCGCGGTGCGTTCCGGTCGCCTGCATCAGCCGAATGGGGCCAAAAGTGAAAGGAGATCTGATGCGAAATCTCAAACGCTCGTTGAACGCGATGGCGTTCTTCGCCGTTGGGACGGTTTTTTACCTGGCCTGCCAGGGGTCGGAGGCCGTCAACGCAAGCGCGAAGTACCAGGGGATCTGTGCCGAGCAACACGGTTTGATGCGAGGCTGGTTTGGACCAGTCCGAACCAACTACGCGGACGCCCAGGGGGACGCCGCTGCCCACACGCGGTAATTCGGCCATGCGACCGACGTGCTGCGGACGTCGAGCCCGTCGGAGGCGGAAACGGGGCTGGCTGCCATCGACCCTGTTCACCAGGGGTTGCACACGTACCGCTGGTCGGGCCGGGCGATTGTCAAGAAAAAGAGCGGGCAGCGGATCACGCTGACTGACGGCGGCGCGCTTGAGGCGCCGAATTACCAGATCGGGTCGGCCATCTGCTACAACGCC
>DATLQY010000638.1:0-2101 GCA_035534975.1 Pirellulales bacterium | reverse complement strand
TTTCCTGACCACGAACCTTGTCGGCCATATGGGTGAGTTCTACGACGCATATCGCAGCGTACTTGAGGGACTTGGCTTCGCAGGTCAACTCGCCGCCCTCGACGCCCACATCGGCCACCGCGCCACGGTGAATTCCGTGAGGACGCTGCTGGAGCGCGCAGGCTTCACGTTTGTCGAGGCGGTCACTCGCTCATTCCGGGAAAGGTTCGTCGATGGGTCATCTCTGCTTCGTCATTACCGCATCCGATCGGGCTTCATCGCAGGTTGGAAATCGGTCGCTCCGGAAGGCTCGGTGGAGAAAGTATTTGCGGCGCTTGAGCAGCGATTGAATACCTTGGCGGCGCAAAGCGGTGAGCTATCGCTCACGATTCCAGCAGCGTGCATCAAAGTGTGCAAGCCGGCGGCGGAGTAACATACTCCAAGAGGTCGTTTTTCGAGGACGGTCAAGGAATAAATCCGCGGCTTTTGGGATCAAGACATTGCCGGATTCGAACCCCAGCCCAGGCACCAGGAGAGCATTTCGTGGCAGAATTCATCTTTGTGGTCAGCGCGGCCCTTGCGGCGACGGGGACGGCCCTGGGCGTATTTGGGATCTTGGCGTCGGAAATCAAGCCGATTTCGATCGGGCTGATCTTGATCTTCGGCGGCGGTGTGTTCGCCCTGCTTTACGTCGGTGCCCGGCGTGCCGCCGGACATGCCGCCAGACGGCCGCCGGCGGAACCAACGGGAGACCCTTGTACCGTGGATGGCGGGCCCCGACAATGACCGCGATCCTGGGCACGTGGAACGCCAGGCGGACATTCACTTTCTCGTGGCAAGACGTCTTATTGCCGCATGAAGTATAACCTCAATTGACTCCACGCCCGAATTGTTCGACAATTGCCGATTCATGTTCCGCGCAGCATGGTTTCGTGAACGTGTTGCCTTCGAATGTCATTCCCCTTTGGTTGTTGGGATCTTGACGGATGGAGCCGTATTCCGGCATCGATGGCTTCCTCGGAACGCGGGCATCGATCATGCTCGACGTCGTGTTCCTGGCGATGTTCGCGGTAGTGCCCCTTTTGGGTTGGAGCGTTTGGCTGGTCAAGTACCGCCGTAATTTCGCCCTGCACAAGCGGTTGCAGCTCGCACTGGGCGCGGTGCTGCTGGTGGCGGTCGGGCTCTTCGAGGCCGATATGCGGATCAACGGCTGGAAGAACCGGGCCGAGGAGTCGGCGTATTTCGACACCTGGGTCGGCAAGGCCCTGGGCATTCACCTGGTGTTCGCGGTGACGACGGCCCTGCTCTGGGTGTTCGTGATCGCGCAGGCCCTACGGCGCTTTCCCAACCCACCCGTGCCGAACGATTACAGCCCGCGGCATTTGTTCTGGGCCCGGTTGGCCGCGGTCGACATGCTCTTGACCGCCGTGACGGGGTGGGTGTTCTATTGTCTGGCGTTCGTTGCTTGAACATGCTTTCGTCCGAATCAGGATCCCGGACGACGAAGGTCAATCTGTCGCGTGCCGGACCTCGTTCCACAGACGGATGACGGGCTCACTGGCGTCGTGTTCGTAACCCAACACGCTCAAGGCCGCCGTATCGAGCACAAGACAGCGGCCGACCGAGGGTTCAAGCCCGAGCCATCGCGCCGCGAGAACGCGAAAGAAATGGCCGCTCGAAAAAACCATCGCGTCGGCGTTCAAGGAGCGCAGCCGGCCGATCACGCGGTCGGCCCGCGCGCCGATTTGTGCCACCGTTTCACCGCCCGGACACCCGTCGCGGAAAAGTTGCCATTCGGGCAGCTTCTTGCGGATGTCCGCGGTCGTGACGCCTTCGAAGTCACCGTAATTCCACTCGACCAGTTCCTGATCGATCTCGGCGACCCGACCGAAGCCCGCCAACTCGCAGGTCCGCCGGGCACGCGCGAGAGGGCTGTAGAAAACGTGGGCGAACGAGAGCCCCCGCAGCCGCTCTCCGAGCCGGTGGGAATTGCGTTCGCCTCGCTCGGTTAGCGGCAGATCGGTCAAACCCGTATGTTGGCCGGTAATCGTCCAAGCCGTCTCGCCATGTCGGGCGAGGTAAATCTGGGGAAGTCGTTCGCTCATTCTGCGCGATCATTTAT
>DATLQY010000637.1:0-4533 GCA_035534975.1 Pirellulales bacterium | reverse complement strand
CGGTGTGCCACGCTCAGACGACCGCGAACATGGACTACTGCCAATTCGGCACCCAAGTTCCGGGAAGGTTTAGCGCTTTGGCGGGGGTATCAGGTTCAGAGGATAGCGCGGCGTGGAGTGCGTCGGCTCAGCGTTTTTCGGAGGCCGGCCAGGGAGGCGGAGCCGACCCGCTGCGCAGGTGCCCCGAACATGGAAGGCTGCTTCCTCGGGGGGTGGGTGTGGGTTTGCAGGAGGCGGATGGCGAATGGGTGCTGCGAAAAAACGCGGCGGATGCTATAATTCGGACTGCCCGCAGGGAAACGAGCTACCTTATGCCGCACCCGCTGCAACTTCAGATCGGCGCGGTTCGCCGTCGCGCGCGGAGGCTGGTTCTACTGCACGCACTGGGTTGCGTGGCCGGCGTCGTGCTGGCAGCCGCGATCGTGCTGGTTCTGGCCGACTACCTGATTCACTTTCAGGACCGCGGCGTTCGGATACTGACCCTGGCAGTCCTGGTCGGGCTGGGTGGATGGGCCGGCTACCGCTTCTTTTGGATGGCGCTTTGCGCCGGATACTCCGATGTTGCACTGGCTTTGAAGATCGAACGGCGGTTTCCCGAGCTCGCGGACCGCCTGGCCAGCACGGTCGAGTTTCTCGGCCAGCGCGAAGACGACCTGCAAGCCGGGTCGGCCGTGCTGCGGCGGGCGGTGATCGCCGAAACGTCCGCGGCCGTCGAGCGGCTCGATTTGTCGAAAGTGTTCGAGCCTCGCCCCGTCTACCGGGCGCTTTTCGTCTCAGGCGGCGTGTCCTTGCTCGCCTTGCTGCTGGTGGCGTGTGGTCCCCGCACGGCGATGATCGGAGTCTCTCGGCTCGTCAATCCGTTGGGCCATGCGACCTGGCCCAAATCGAACCATCTGGCCTTCAAGCACCCCGTCGAGCGCGTGGCCCTGGGCCAGCCCTTCGAGATTGAAGCGATCGACGCCGAGGGCGCGCCGCTACCCGACGAGGTGTTCCTGCACGTTCGGTACCAGGACGGCGGCGCGAAGAGTTCGGGACAGGTCGAACCGATGCGGTTTCTCGACGGCGCCATGACGTACCGCAAGGACTCCGTTGCGCGCCCCTTCGCCTATCGCGCCGTGGGAGGCGACGACGACTCGATGCCCTGGATCGATTTGGAGGTCGTCGAGCCCCCCTCCGTCGAGCAACTGACATTGTCGCTTCACTACCCCGAGTACACCGGCAGGTCCTCCGGCCGGAGCGATCCGCACATCCGGGCCTTGGTCGGAACGCGCGTCGAGTTGACGGCCGTCACCACCAAGCCGCTCGCGTCGGCGGTACTGCACGTCGAGAACGGAGCGACCATTCCGGCCCGGCTGGCGGATGACGGTTTCGGGTTTTCGCTGCCGGGTCCGCAAGGCGAGCCGTTCATCGTCGAGAAGTCAGGGGCCTACTGGTTCGAGTTGACCGACCGCGAAGGATTTGGCAGCGGCCAACACGTGCGCTACGAGATCCGCGCGGTGGACGACCTGCCGCCGAGCGTGGCCATCGAAGCGCCTCCGGCGAACGTTTACGTCACCGCCGACGCGGAAGTGCCGCTGCGGATCGCGGCCAAAGACGACCTGGCGATTCGCCGTGTGGCGGCGCATTACTCGCGAACCGACAAGTCGGACGAAGGAGAAACCGTCGTCGTGCTGTACGAGGGATCCGAGCTCGTCACGCGGCCCGAGGGGGCCGGTCCGGCGAGCGAAGCCGAGCTGGGTGAGTCGCGCACGATCGAATACCGCTGGGACCTGCGACCGTTGGGGCTCAAGCCCGGCACTCAAGTTACGCTTTTCGCCACCGCGGCCGACTACAAGCCGCAGCTCGGCCAGAGTCACCCGCGGCGGCTTTCGATCATCACCCCCGACGAACTGCAAGACCGATTGGCCGAGCGGCAGGACTTCATCCACGACGAATTACAACGCGTCCTGAAGCTCGAAGAGGAGGCCCGCGGCCAGGTTTCCGGGCTTGAAATCCAGGTTCGCGAGGTCGGCCACTTCGCCAAGCAGGACATCGATCATTTGCAAAGCGCCGAACTGACCCAGCGACAGGTCGAACGGGGCCTCACGGGCGAAACCGAGGGCGTCATCACACATATCCAGGGGCTTCTCGCGGATCTCGCCAATAACAAAGTCGACAGCCCCGAGATCGAGCGGCACATGCGCGCGCTGGTCGACGGGATCAACGCCTTGGGTGAAGGGCCGCTTCCGATCGTCGCGCGCGAGATGACCACGGCGCTTAAGGCCGGGCAGGAACAAGAGGCCGCGGCGCCAGCGGAAGGGCCATCGCCGCCGGAATCGTCATCGCCGCCTGATAAGCCATCGCCGGGGAAGTCGCTGGTGGCAGAGTCGCTGACTTTGGCCCGGACGGGACAGGACGAGGTGATCGAATCGCTGAAGACGATGCTTGGCGAGCTTTCGCAATGGGACAACTATCGCCGTTTCCACCGCGAAATCGGCCAGTTACGGCGCGAACAGGAAGGGCTGAACCACGAGACCGCCGACGTGGGACGGACAACGCTGACCAAGGACGTCAAGGAGCTTGATTCTCAGCAGCAGGCCGACCTCAAAAGGCTCGCTGGGCGGCAGTTCGACATCGCCCGCCACTTCGACGAGATCCAGCAACGCATGGAGCGGACGGCCGGCGAGCTCGACGCGGCTGATCCGCTGGCCGCCGGCGCGATTTCCGACGCCCTGCACCTCGCCCGGCAACAGGCCGTGGGAAGCAAGATGCGCGAAGGGGGGCGGCGTGTCGAAGAAAACCGCCTCGGTCAGGCCGCGGTTCGGCAAGGTCAGGTAGCCGACGATTTGCGCGAGATGCTCGATATCCTTGCCAACCGCCGGGAGCACGAGTTGGCTCGGTTGGTGAAGAAGCTCCGCGAGGCCGAGCAGAAGTTGGCCGGCCTGCGAGAGCGGCAGGAAGGCTTGCGTAAGAAGTGGGAAGAAGCGGAGGAAAAGCCCGCGGGGGCCGAGCGCCGTCGCGAGTTGGAGCGGCTGGCCCGCGAACAGCGTGAGCTTCAGGCCGAGGCCGAGCGCTTCGCCCGCGAGTTGGCGCGTTTGCAGGCCGAGGAAGCGGGCCGCGACGCCGCCCGCGGCGGCTCGAAAATGGGGCAGGCCGGCCAGAAAGGCGACCAGGGCGATGCGCGATCGGCCGCCGGCATGGCCGCCGAAGCGCAACGCGACCTGGAAGACGCCCAGCAGCAACTGGCTCGCGACCGCCGCCAGGCGGAGGCCGATCTGGCCCAAGAACAATTGGCCGGACTCGAGGACCATCTGAAGGGGATCGCCGACCAAGAGCGGCGGCTGATCGAGGAGACTCACCATTATCATGGACTCAGCGAGTCGCGCGGCGAACTGACCGCGGCCGAGGCGCGCACGGTGGGCGACCTGGCGCGGCAGCAGCAGTCGCTGGGCGACGAGACCACAAGCACGGCCGCGGAGTTCACGGCCGCCGTGTTCCAGTTGAACCTCAAGTTGGCCGCGCGAGAAATGGCCCACGCCGGCGATTTGCTCGCCCAACTCGATCTCGGTGGCGAAACGCAGCGGGCCGAAGAGCGTGCCTTGGCACGAATCGAGCAGTTGCTCGAAGCGCTCAAGCCCGACGCCGGCGATGATCAACCGCAACCTCCGCCCGACGAACAGCCCGGCGGTGCGGGCGACGGCGGCCCACAATCGCCCGGCGATGCGATCCGCGAGCTGGCCGAATTGAAGCTCTTGAAGCTGATGCAGAATGAGTTGAACCTGCGGACCGAAGCGATCGACGTGGCGACTCGCGGGATGAGGCCGCTTTCACCCGAGCAGCAGAAAGCGTACCTTGAATTGAGCGAAGAGCAGGGACAACTGGCCGACCTGTTGCTGGAGTTGAGCAAACCAGCCGCCGAGCAGAACGAGGATGATCCTGAAAAACTACCGGAATTGGAATTGGAACAGGGGTTGGAATTGGAGCAGGGGTTGGAATCGAAGGAGGAGCGGAAGTGAACGCCACGATGAGCGCGGAGCGCGGAACGCGGAGTGCGGAGCGACGCGAGAGCTCGCGGAGACACGGAAGCACGTTGACGCGGAGACACGGAGACGCGGAGACGCGGAGACGCGGTGAACGCCGCGTCGCTCACATGGCATTGCTCTTGGCCATGTTCTGTTTCTGTCCCGTCTTCGCCCAATCCGGCACGGACTCGGGCGACGACCCCACGCCCAAGTCGGCCGTTCGTACCAAGGAAGAGTCGCTTGATGACGAATTGCTCGAAGGACTCGCCGACGATACGGCCGAGGTCCTCGACGGTGCGAAGGACGACGCCAAACCGCCCGAACATCGGCCGTCGGGCAACGAGCTCGATGATGAACTGCTGCGTGGCCTGGGTGACGGCGAGGATATCAAGCTCGACGGCGGGGGGCAGGATCCACTTTCCGACCTCAGCGGCCGGATGCGCGAGGTCGAGCGATTGATTGCCGAGGCCGACGCGGGCGAAGGCACGCAAGGCAAGCAGCGCGAGATCGCCGAGGAGATGGAAAAGCTGAT
>DATLQY010000636.1:0-4108 GCA_035534975.1 Pirellulales bacterium | reverse complement strand
GTTGTTCGTGCCGATATAGCACAACCGCTTGCTCCCCTCGGGCAAATCGCTGTCCTGGGTGATCAACGGCACCTGGCCGGCCACCTCGTTCAGGAACGAAGCCTGATTGGCCGCATCGTTTGGGCTGATGGCGATTCCCTTGACCCCCTTGACCAGCAGATCTTCGATGATCTGCCTCTGCTCGGAGGGTGTGCCGTTGGGCGGCATGTGAAACTCGACGTCGGCATTGAACTCTTTGGCGGCTCTTTCCGTGCCGCGCCTCGCGATGGCCCAGAACTCGAAGGGATTGTTGCTTACAAAAGCCACGCTCACGCGCTCGCCCGCGGCGACGGCGTTGCCGCTATATTCTTTCACCGTGCCAGTGCCTCCCTGCTCGGCATCGGCATTCTGCCGTCCCGCCTGAGGCTTGGCTTGCTTCGGCCCGGCTATGGGCGCGTTGTCTTGGGAGCAGCCCGGCACCGCCACGGTCAGGGCGAGTGAGACGATTACCAGGGCGAAAAAGGGACGTCGCATGGGATCAGCGCTCCAACGATGTTCACGACGGGTTGGCCCTCGGTGGGCATAAGGGAAGCAAACATCATAACCGAGGCTCCGGCCGAGTGAAATGGTGCCTCTCTTCCGCATCAAGGACGTCGTCGTGAAACGGTTGGGCCGTCAGGGCGGGTGCCTGTGTCCCGCAGGCAAGAAGCTAAATTCTGCCAATCGAATGCGAACCAGCAGATCGTTCAACGCCGTCGCCCCGCTCGGGGCTTCCGGCAGCTTGCACTCCTGATAAGCCTGTTCCAGTTCGGCCCGTAGCCGTTCAAATTCGTGTTGATGAAACCCAAGGTCGGCTTTCTCCAATCGTCCTTTTTCAGCGCCACCGGTTTTCCGGGCGATCAGATCGGGGATGTATGGCAGCTTGGCATCGTCGTTCAGCCGCACGAGGTTCGCTTCGACCCGTCCCGTCCGCATTAGATGAATTCCGGTCAGCAGCACTCGGTACATGTACAACAGAGGCTTGACGTGCGGAGGATCGGCTTTCTGAAACAGCTTCCACTGCGTCTCGGCAAATCCGAAGTAATGGTGGTGGGAACGAGGAAGGCGAAGCGTGCGAACAAGTAGAACAAACAACGAAAGCCGCGAATGACGCGGATCGCACGCGTTGGCGGGCGCGTCGTAAAGTCATACCACGACTGAACATAGGAATTGGTGTACATGCGCTCTTGACTGTGAACTAGCGTATATTATACTTGCTTGAGGGCGAATTCGACCGAAACCCAAGCAATCGTCCAAGTAAGCAACGGCCGCAACATGCAACGATCCCGTCAAGCAAAGGAACCCCAGACCATGGCCATTTTGGAACGCCTCACCAACCGGCAACGCGAGGTTTACGAATTCATCCGCGACAAAATCCGCAATCGCGGCTACGGACCCACGGTCCGCGAGATCGGCGGGCAGTTCGACATCAGCTCGCCCAACGGCGTGATGTGCCACCTCAAGGCGCTGGAAAAGAAAGGTCTGATTACTCGCGAGCCGAATATGTCGCGGGCCATCACGCTGGCCACCGAAAACCCCGACGGCACCGGCGGTCTGCCTCTCTTGGGCACGATTGCCGCCGGCGTGCTCCACGAGGCGATCAGCCTCGACGAACGGATCGACTTCGGCGAACTGTTCCACGCCGATGACCTGTATGTACTCAAGGTCAAGGGTGAATCGATGATTGAAGACCAGATCGCCGACGGCGACTACGTGGTCATCAAGAAGCAGCCCACGGCGCACAAGGGACAAACCGTCGTCGCCTTGACCGAAGACAACGAAGCCACGCTCAAGCGCTGGTATCCCGAGGGAAAGCGAGTTCGGCTCGAACCCGCCAACAAGTCGATGAAGCCGATCTACGTCACCAATCCACGCGTGCTGGGGGTCGTCGTCGGCGTCGTGCGGCAATTGAAATAATTCCTTTGCCAACGACGGGTCCAACACGTTACCATACACGTGTCGCCGGCTGATTCGCGTGCCGGCCCACGTGGAGAGGGTAACATGCGGACCCTTGGCGAGCCCCCGGCCGGTGGAGAGCCGGCCGATGGGATTCTGACGATCGACGACCGCGGAACGGTCGAGTCGCTCAATGCCGCGGCGGCGCGGATGTTCGGCTACGCGGCCGAGGAGCTTGCCGGACGCGCGTTGTCGCTGGTGCTGCCGGTGTTGGCGAGCGAACGCTTCGACGACCGGCTGCTTCCCTATCTCGCAACGCCCGGCGGCCATCGCCGGCTCGACGGTCGCCGCAAGGACGGCACCCCCCTGCCGCTGGAAATGGCCGTCGGTGAAGTGTTGCTGGGCGGGAGGCGGCTGTTCAATTTGCTGCTGCGCGACCTGACGCCGCGCCCCGCCGCCAAGAGTGCTTTCGGAGCCGACGGCGATCTACTCGACATCTTGATGGACAACCTGCCGGACAGCATCTACTTCAAAGATGCGGCCAGCCGCTTCATTCAGATCAACCGGGCCCTGGCAAACCGCTTTGGGCTGAGCGATCCGGCGGAGGCGGTGGGCAAGACCGACTTCGACTTTTTCACCGCGGAGCACGCGCAGCAGGCCTACGCCAGCGAGCAAGAGATGGTCCGTACCGGGCAACCGGTGGTCGGCGTGGAAGAGAAGGAAACCTGGTCGGATGGCCGCGTCACCTGGGCCTCGACCACGAAGATGCCCATCTACGACAAGCACGGGCGGATCGTCGGCACGTTCGGCATCTCTCGCGACATCACCAACAGCCGAGAGGCCGAGGTGAAGCTGGAGCGGATCACGCGCTTCCTCGACTCGGTCGTCGAGAACTTGCCGATCATGCTCTTCGTCAAGGATGCGGAGCACCTGCGAATCGAGCGGATCAACAAGGCCGGCGAAGAGCTGCTGGGGTACTCGCGCGATCAGCTTCTGGGCAAGAGCGACTACGACCTGTTTCCCAAGGACGAAGCCGACTTCTTCATCGCCAAAGACCGCGACGTGCTCGAGGGGCGGCGGCTCGTCGACGTGCCGGAGGAAGTGATCGAGACACGGCACGGCACGCGGGTGCTGCACACCCGAAAAATTCCGCTTTTGGACGGGCAGGGTCGGCCGACCCACCTGGTGGGTATTTCCGAAGACATCACGCTGAGCAAACAGGCCCGCGAGGCGCTCGAGCGCGCCAAGGAAGCGGCTGAGGCCGCCAGCCGCTCCAAGAGCGAATTCCTGGCCAATGTCAGCCACGAGATTCGCACGCCGATGAACGGAATCATCGGCATGACGGAGCTCGCGCTCGACACCGAATTGGCGCCGGAGCAGCGAGAGTTCCTGAACATGGTCAAGAGCTCGGCCGATTCGCTGTTGGAAGTGATCAACGACATCCTCGATTTTTCGAAGATCGAGGCGGGTCAATTCGACCTCGACCTGATCGACTTTCCCCTGCGAGACAGCCTGGGCGACACGATGAAGACCTTGGCCTTGCGGGCACACAAGAAAGGATTGGAGTTGGCCTGCCATGTGCCGGCCGAGGTGCCCGACGACTTGACCGGCGACCCGGGGCGGCTGCGGCAGATCATCGTGAACCTGGTGGGAAACGCGATCAAATTCACCGAGGCCGGGGAAGTGGTGGTGCGGGTCAAACTGGCGTCGCGGACCGACCAGGGGGCCACGCTACAATTCGCCGTGTGCGACACGGGGATCGGCATCGCGCAGGAGAAACAGGACGCAATCTTCGCGCCGTTCGTCCAGGCCGATGGCTCGACGACCCGTAAGTACGGCGGAACCGGCTTGGGGCTGGCGATTTCAACGCGCCTGGCCGAGCTGATGGGGGGCCGCATCTGGGTCGAGAGCGCCGTCGGAAAGGGGAGCTCGTTCCATTTCACCGCCCACTTCGCGCTGGGCCGCGGCCGCGCGGCGCCGGCGGCGGCACGGCCGAGCGATCTCGACGACCTGGCTGTCCTGGTAGTCGACGACAATGCCACGAACCGGCGGATTCTGGAGGAGATGCTCACCAATTGGCACATGCGGCCCACCGTCGTGGCCGGCGGCGACGCGGCACTTGACGAATTGCAACGGGCCTTTGCCGCCGGCGAGCCTTATGCCCTGGTGTTGCTCGACGTGATGATGCCAGGCA
>DATLQY010000635.1:0-10546 GCA_035534975.1 Pirellulales bacterium | reverse complement strand
CAGTCCTCCGTAGAAGTTGTTGGTGGTGCGAAAACGATCGAGGTCCGCCAGGCTTTCGGACGCCGAGATCGGCTGCCCGCCAAAAGTCAGAGAGCCATCGGATGCCCCGGACAATTGGTCCTGAATGACCAACGACTCGTTGAGGTTCAAATAGCGGAATCCGAGCAGGCCACCCAGGCTGAACTGGTCGGACCGCGCGAAGTTCCATAAGCCGTCGATCGCCCAACCTTGCAGTTGGCTCGAATTGAACACGTTCAGGCCGCCGGCGATGTTCCCGGGCACCGAGTCGACATAGGCGCCCTCGCTGCCGGTTTGCGCGTTGATCACGGGCCGGGCGATTAGCGGATTTCCAAAATCGTCGGAAAAGGCCGAGAACCCGGAAATCTGTTTACCCAAGAAGAAGTATTCGCCTTCGACGCCAAACGTCTGGTTTGCGTCGAGCCAAAAACCGGATTCCAATCGCAGGCCGCTGATGATGCCGAAATTGACGCTATCGCCCCCGTAAATGACTTGCGTTCCCGGTTGCCCCAGCGCTCCCGGAATGGCGTCGTTGGGCGAACCCATGGTCGCCAACGGCGCCGGCATCGGGCCGGATTTGGTCCACCACAGCAACAGGTCCGTGCGAAACCAGAACCGAGTCGGGACCTGAAACGGTGACACAAGCACGGGCTGCGGCTGCACCTGCGGTTCCCACACGGGGGGCGTCCAATCGGGTTGCTGTGCCATCAGCGGCGGTGACGTCGAACCGGGCGACGGCATGGCCCCAGGCAGCGGTACATAGCCACTCGGTTGCATGATCGCCGGTGGCTGATTCGCCTGTGGGGGCGGAAGCGAGTCGCCGTCCGCCGGCTGCGTGGTCTGGGGGAGCCGCGGATCGGGCGGCGGAAATGCCGCGCCCTGCCAGGGCCCGGACGCAGAACCGTTGGTTGGGTAGCTTGGTTGTGGCTGTTGCCCGAACGCCTGCCTCGCCGCCAGAAGTAACACGGCGGTCAGTAGAATCTTGTTCAGATAACTGACGGACTTGACCGGCACAAGGGAGCTCCCAAAGGCGGCGTTTTTTCTGGGGGCCAACTTATACAACAAGTCGGCCAATGCTTCTACACGAATTCATCTTGCGCCGTCTCGCACCGGCCCCCAGCCACCGCAAATTGACATGGCCCACTTACCGGCATTTGACTATGCTCCCGGCCCACATGTGCCGGAGTTCTCCGGCTGACGGAACTGACGCAAATTCCGATACTCCACGGGCCGATTTAACTTAGATGGCACTTGGCCGGCATCGTGGTTAGGCGGGGCGCCGAATCACTTATTCACGTGAGGGGAATGGACTCCCATGGAGAGACGCACTTTCATCTCGACGGGCATGCTGACATTGGCCGGCTGCTGGCTGACCGGTTGCCGCCACAATCAATACGCCAAAGTCATGCACCCGGGCGATCAGGAAATGGTGGGCAGCCATCAGGCGGGCGGCGAGACCTACAAGCCGCTGATCGACGAGGCGGTGTCGAAGCTTCTTGGCCGTCACGCGGCTGAGAGGCAGGTTGGGCCGAACGGCCTTCCGCCGCCGCCCTTGCGCATCTGCTTCGTGGCGGTCGAAAACAAGAGCGCCGAGGAGATCGGCGATTTCAAGGACCAGATCTACGAGCAGATCGACTCGCGAATTCTCGAAAGCCATGTCTTTCAGCCCATCAGCAAGCGGTTTGTCGATGCCGGCCTGCTGCAGACCCGCCTGCGGCCCGACCTGCTGATGGTCCCCGAAAACATGCGGAGCTTCGCGGCCACCTTGGAACAGCAGGGCCAACCCTTCGACTATATGCTGTATGCCACCATCACGTCGGGCACGACCCACGAAAACAAGGACTATCAACGCGATTATTTGTTGACGATGGAATTGGTCAACATCCATGACGGGCAATACGACAAGCAATCCGCCACCTTGAGCAAGGGCTACTTTCATTCGCGACTCAGCCGGTTTGGAAGCACGGCTCATTGAAGGATGAAGGATGGTTTCACCTTATCGGAAAGCCGGACGATCGCTCAAGGTCGTCATCTTCGTTCCTCTGCTCGCGTTGTCCTTGGTGGTTGGCTGCAAGACCCACGAGCGGCGGCTTGTCACCATTCGCGAAAGCTTCTATTCGGGCGACTTGCAACAGGCCGCGAAGACGCTGGACGAAGGGACCAAGCGCGACCGTCACGACATCGACGTGCTGCTCTTGGAGCGGTCGATGGTTGAGCTTGCTGAAGGCAATCCCAAGCAGTCGGAGCAGATCTTGCGGCAGGTGCGCGACCGCTTCGATTATCTCGAGCAGGCCAGCCTGGGCGAAACGGCCCTGGCCGTTCTCACCGACGACACGCGCAAGTCGTACTCCGGCGAGGATTACGAAAAGGTGCTGATCCGCGCCTTTCTCTCGCTTTCGAACCTGATGGTCGACGGACAGGACGCCGCGGCCTACGCGCTGCAAGTGGCCGACAAGCAAACGCAAATCATCGAGGCCGCCGCCGGCACCCAAGACGCGGCGGATGGCGACGCCAAAAACCCCAAGCTGGCCTACAAGCAGGTGGCCCTGGGACCGTACCTCCACGGCCTCATCCGCGAGGAGTCGCACTCCAACTACGACGATGCCGCCCGCGCCAGCGCGATGGTGGTGAGCTGGCAACCGGACTTCCCATATGGCCAGGCCGACCTGGAGCGCGCCCAACGTGGCCGCCACTCGTCGCCCGGCAACGGCGTGCTCTACGTCTTCACGCTCGTCGGCCGGGGACCGTACAAGGAAGAAACGGTCGAGCTGCCCACCACGGTTTCGCTCTTGATCGCCGACCGAATCCTGAGCGCCACCAACAAGTACAGCCTGCCGCCGACGATCGCGCCGGTGAAGGTGCCCAAGATGGTGGTCCCCCCGAACACGGTCGCGCACGTCGGTGTATCGGTCGATCAGCAGCGAGTGGGCACGACCGAAACGATCACCGACGTGGGACGGATGGCCGTCGAGCAGCACGAGGCCGTGTATCCCAAGATCGTCGCCGACGCGGTGGTGCGGCGAATCGTGAAAAAGGGGGTCGTGCTCGGCGCCAAGGAAGCCCTGGGCGCCAACGAGGCCACTCTGAGCAGCGTCGCACTGGATGTGGTGGGCATTGCTTGGGAAGCCACCGAAGCCGCCGACACCCGCTGTTGGGGCCTCTTGCCCGACAAGATCCAAGTCCTGCGTTTGGAGCTGCCCGCCGGCCAACACCAGATCGGTCTGCAGCCGCTCAGCCAGTACAATTCCAGTGGTCCAATCGAGCAGCAAACCGTCACTATTCTCGATGGCCGCAACACGTACGTGTTGGCGAACTTTCCCGATGAACGTCTGGTGGGAACGGTGCTGACAAGCCAGCCGTGAGCCGCGGGGCATCCGTGCTGGGCACGATTGCCGCCCCATGCCTGCAGGCACTGTTAGCTCTCTTGACGTCAATTGCCCGGCCTGCGGACGCGGAATTCGAAAGCTGCGCTCTCCAAATGCTCTTTATCCGCGCGAGCGATGCCGATCGATGAGAGCTTGAATGTCACGCGACCATTTTTGCCTTCCCGCAGGTCGAGCTGCGCCATCATGCTCTTTGACGCCTTCGCATCGTGCAATTCGCCAATGGCCAGTTGGAACGATGGCAGTTCAAATACGGCGCCCGGCTCGAGCGTCTCTTTCAGGGCGCCCGAGACGGTGAGCTCCGCCTTTTCGCGGTCTCGATGGGCAGATCCCCACTGCCAGGGAAGATTGGCGTTTTCCGAATCGTCGAAGTCGAGGTCGAGGCCGAGTTTTTCCAGCACTTCCAGATTCGGCATGGCGACCTGGATCGGGTCACGCCCCGTATTACGAAGAAATAACGTTACCGAAACAACGTCCCCGATCGCGTAGGTCTCCTTTTTTGGCTCAACGCGCCAGCCGAGCTGTACGGGGCGCGCCACGCGGCCCCAGGCAATTTCGTCCTCGGCCTGGCGGCGATCCTGGCTGCGACTCACGGTCCTCCGTTCACTCGCCGCACTGGGCCGCCCACCGTCCATGCGTGGCAAAGCGATCACGAGTAACGCCGCCATGAGCAGTACCATCAAGCCGCTGTTTTGGGCAGTTGTATTCATCGGAACGAACTCCCGTTTTCGGGGGGGACAAGAAATCGGATAGCCGCCTTTCGTAATTGAGACGCTCGCGCCCACGAAAAAGTTCCCTGACCGCTCATAGAACACGTTTAGATCACCCCCCGTTGATGCTCTTCAGTTGCCTTCCGCAATTTCTTTCAAGCTCGCAATCTTCAACCGACCGTAGGGGTTGTGCATCGAGCTTTCGGCCTCGAATTCGTCACGCTCTTTCGCGACGACCTGGAAACGCGGCCCTTGTTCATCCGCCAGCACGTGGCCGACGTCGATCGGTCGATCGCCGCCGCAGATGTAGCGAACGATTTCCACGATCGTCTCGCTTCGCGCATCGACTTCGGATGAACTCATCAGCAGGTCGGGAAATCCCATCGCCTGCATCCCCAACGTATAGACCTTTTGCGGACCGCGAATGATCGATGTAAACGCGAAGCTGATCGCGTCAGGCCCTCCATCTTCCGTCATCGAGATCCAATCGTCTCCCCCGTGAGCCATGGCGCTGTTGTCGATGAACACTCCCGCCCCGCCGGCCCGCACGATGGCTGCGCCGGCCTGCATCATTTCCAACGCCGACTTCATTGAACCGCCGGCCCCGCTCAATCCGACGTTCACACGATACCGGGCCAGGATGGCCCGTTCATCGTCCGTCGGAGGCCGGCGACAAGCCGACTGAAAGATCCGCGGAAACTCTCGATCCGGCGGCATCGGGGTGAATTCAATCGTCGTTCCATCCGGCAGCAACAATCCAGTCGCGCTCAGCCGAACCCCCGCCGGCAAGCGCTCCAGAAGCTCCTTCGGATGCGACCAGTCTCCGGGAATGCGAAGTGTGATTCGTGTCGAGACGTCCGCTTCGTTCATCGCTCAACTCTTCCCATGATCTCTCTGGAGCAGCAGGCACCCCAGACGCCGATCAGCCCGGCCTGGGCAAGAACCAGAGTAAGCAACCCGGCAGAGATCCAGTTCGAGACAGGAGAAATGCGGTGGGTGTTGACGTACCAAGCCACGAGCAACACGCCAATGACGTGGACGGCCACGAGCAGACCGATTTTTGCCTTCGACGACATTGCGACTTCCTTGATGTAACCCAATCATGATCGTCGGCGGTCATGGAGCCACCGTCAAGGGCTAGGCCGCCCCGACCGGCATCAGCGGGGAAGGACAAGAACGGCAAGGGCAACCAAGAGGAGCAGGAACCAAGCCCAAGCCATATATGCATACCGTCTGTCCTTGCCTTTGAGCAGACGTAAGGCGACCGCCCGCAAACCGACGGCGACGAAGTACAGAACGACAAGGGGAACCTGGACGAGAAGCAAGCTGAACGGGTCTTTCCACGGCGAGACCAATGCGACAAAGACGACGCAGAGCATCACGCCGATTCGCCAATTGGCGAACAGTTTGTCAATCTTGTCCAATGCCATCTCGATGCTCGAGCGACCATCGGTTCTGACCGATTCTGGCGACCTGTACGGGTTCTCGTCCATGCCCCCATTCTACCGGGGCTGCCTTGCGGGGAGGAAGGGCGGTGCTGGGCGATCCATATTGACCTGAAATCGCCATCTAGCCGAAGAAGCGGAAAGCGGGGGACTCGAACCCAACCGGTTGCCGCGGACCCTCCGCTCGCTTATCAGGCGAGTGCGCCAACCGAGACGCGGACCGCAATCCTGGCTGCGGCCGGTTTCTGCCGGTGCAGCCGGCCGGCCCTTCCTTGAGCCGCAACAGCCCGCACCCGGCTTCTTCGAGTCGCTGCAGGATCTCAAGGCCGTGGGCCTCGCCCCCCTCCAGCGTCGAAAGCACCAGCGTTTCGAGATGACCACGCAGTTGGTCGCCGTGGATGGTTTTCATGCCGTTAATATAGACAGGCTAGGAATGAAGTCAATAGTTGCCGCGAGATTGCCCTTTAACTCCAAACGCGTTAGCCCATCGGGAACCAATTCCGCATCTTGTCCTGATTCCTTCGCGATGAACACGGACCACAACCTGTTGTTGGGTATCCTCGCCTTACAAATGGACTTCATCGACCGAGATACACTCGTGGCCTCGATGCAGGCCTGGGTGTTGGAAAAGTCCAAACCTCTCGGTGAGATTCTCCAAGCCCAGGGTCACCTGAGTTCCCAGCGGCGGCAGTTACTGGATGCTCTCGTTGGCGAGCACCTCAAGCAGCACGACAACGACGCGCAACAGAGCCTGGCGGCCGTGAGCTCCGTCGGCTCGGTGCGTGCCGATCTGAAGCGGCTGGCTGATCCCGATATCGAGGCGAGTTTGGCCCGGTTCCCGGCCGGCCGCGGTGCCGACAGACCGTCAGAGACCGTCCCCCTGCCTACCGGGGCGCCGATCTTCGCGGGGACGCGGTTCCGCATTCTCCGGCCGCACGCCCGCGGCGGCCTGGGAGAAGTCTACGTGGCGCAAGACGAAGGATTGCACCGCGAAGTGGCGCTCAAGGAAATTCAGGAACGGTATGCCGACAATACGGAAAGTCGGTCGCGGTTTCTGTTGGAAGCCGAAATCACCGGAGGCCTCGAACATCCTGGCATCGTCCCCGTGTATGGCTTGGGAGTTTATGCCGACGGGCGACCCTTCTACGCCATGCGATTCATCAGGGGCGATAGCCTGATGGAAGCGATCGCGCAGTTTCATGATGGTAAAGCGAATGGTCGTGATTCGTCGCAGCGGGGTCTCGCGCTTCGCAAGCTGCTGGGCCGCTTCGTCGATGTGTGCAACGCAATCGAATATGCGCACAGCCGAGGGATCCTCCACCGCGACCTCAAGCCGGGCAACATCATGCTCGGCAAGTACGGCGAGACACTGGTCGTCGATTGGGGCCTTGCCAAATGGGTCGGTCATCCCGAGACGCCAGGCGGAAGTGGTGAACGATCGCTCCGGCCGTCGGTTGCGAGCGCCTCGACTCCAACCCAGATGGGAGCGACGGTCGGCACACCGCAATACATGAGCCCGGAGCAGGCCGAGGGGCGGATCGACGAGTTGGGGCCGGCCAGCGATGTCTATGGCCTGGGCGCCACGCTCTATGCATTGCTCACCGGACGGGCGCCTCTGGAAGACGATGACCTCGGGGCCTTGCTTCGGCGCGTGGCGAAAGGAGATTTCACCCCACCTCGGCAAGTACGTCCGGACGTGCCGCGGGCATTGGAAGCCGTGTGCCTGAAGGCGATGGCCCTGCGGCCAACGGATCGCTACCCTTCACCGCAGGCGTTTGCCGACGATATCGAGCGATGGCTCGCGGACGAGCCGGTACGGGCCTATCAGGAGCCCCTTGCTTTGCGTGTCGGCCGCTGGACTCGGAGGCACAAGCCGCTGGTTGCCGCCGGGGTGGTGTTGCTGGGCACGACGGCGGTGGCTCTCGCCGTCAGCAATGCGCTGGTCACTCGCGAACAAGCGCATACGGAACAGCGACGTCAGGAAGTGGTGGCCGCCGAGGCGCGCGCCAAAGAGGCGCAAACATTCGCCGAGAAGCAGGCTCGCAAAGCAGAACACCGCTTCACGCTGGCACTGGACGCCTTTCAGGAATTGGTGCATAACGTGCAAAACAAGCTCGAAGCACGCCCCGGCACCCAGGCGCTGCGGCATGCGTTGCCGAGCTCGGCCCAGAAGGGTTTGGCCGCCCTCATCGAGGACGCCGAGCGGTCGAATGCGGCCCAAAGCACCCTGGTATGGTCGTACTTGCGCATGGGCGATGTTTACTTGCTGATGAACCAGACCCGGCTGGCGTTCCAGGAGTACGAGCACGCCGTCCGACTGGCTGAGACCGCCGCCAAACAGGACACCGCCGACCCAGGAGCTCAACGCGACCTTGCAGTCGCTTACCTGAGGTTGGGCGACGTCGAGTGGCAGTTGAACCATGTGCATGCCGCTCACGAAGCCTTTTTGCAGGCGATGGAGATCAACCGTCGGCGATCACGAGAGACGGACGACCCGCAGGCCCAGAGAGATCTATCGCTCAATTACAACCGCCTCGGCGACGTGGCGGAAGAACTGGGAAATCTGTCGGCTGCGAGGGACGCGTTTCGAGAAGGACTGGCGATCGCCGAACGGCTGGCGCAGACCGCGCCGGCCGATGCCCAAGCGCAACGTGATTTGGCGTTTTCACACTCGCGGATCGGCGACATCGAGCTGAAACTGGGCCATCTGCGGCCGGGCCGCGAGGCCTTCGAAGCGGGCCTGGCCATCGCCCAACGGCTCGATGAAACCGCGCCGGACGATCCCGACACACGACGCACGCTGGCATTGGCCTACATGAAGATTGGCAATCTGCAGGCCCGCATGGCGAATTTCGCGGCGGCACGCCTCGCTTTGCAGAAGAGCTTGGAAATCCAACAAGGCCTGGCCCAGTCCGACCCCGAAAACCCCATCGCCCAGCGGAACTTGTCCTTCTCGCATTTCTATCTGGGCGACTTGGACCTGAAACAGAATGACATGCCCGCCGCGCGCGAGGCCTTTCAGAAATGTCTCGAAATCGATCGACGGCGCGCCGAGCGGGATCCCGAGAACGGCGAGGCTCAGGCCGACCTGGCGATCTCGTACGGCCGAGTCGGGGTCGTCGAGATGCAGCTCGGCCACCTGGCCGCCGCTCGCGAATTATTGCTGCGGAACCTTGAAATCACCGAGCAACTGGCAGCAACCGAAAGCGAAGACGCGCACATGCAGCGAAATCTTTCATTCTGTCGCGTCAAGCTTGGTGACGTCGAGGCACGTTTGGGAGATTTGCCGGCGGCACGCGCGAGTTACCAGCGGGCATTGGAGATTCGCCAGCGATTGGCACAAGCCGATCCCCAAAGCGCTCAGGCCCAGGATGACCTGTCGTACGCTTACTACTTTCTGGGCGCCGTGCTTCTCGACATGGGTGACCTGGCGGCCGCCCGTGTGGCCTATGGCCACTGCGTGGAACTCGACCGGCGGCCCGCGCAGGCCGACCCGGCAGACTTCCAAGCCCAGAGGGATCTGAGCATCTCGTACCGCAAATTCGCGGCGGTCTGTTCGCGATTGGGGCAGTTCCCCGACGCGCTTGAGGCTTACCAGCAGGCCCTGCAGATCCACTTGCGGTTAGTCAAGGAAGAACCGGACAACGCCCAATTCCAGGAAGACCTGTCGTACGGCTACTACTACCTTGCCGCTTTGCACCTGGAAATGGGCGACTTGCCGGCGGCTCGCGACGAGTACGTCCAGAGTGTGGAACTCGACCGGCGGCTGGCTGAGGCCGCCCCTGAAAACGCCCAGGCCCACGTGGACCTGGCCATCTCGTGTGCCAAACTCGCTGACGTTTGTTCGCGGATTGCCCAACTCGACCCCGGCAACGGACCCAACCTTTACCAGGCCGCTCGCGGGTTCGCCAAGTGCGCCTTCGCCGTGCCCGGCGGTCGCTCGGCCGAGCAACTCAGCGCCGTCGATCGGACGCTCAAGGAGTTTTACGCGGCCCAGGCGGTCGAGCAGCTCAAGCGCGCCCACGCAGCCGGTTACTTCACCATCGCGGCCACGGTGACCGCCATCAGCGAGGATCACGACCTCGACTCGCTCCGCGATCGCGACGATTTCCGTAAGCTGGTCGAAGAGTTGCGTCGGAATCATTGAAACGGTCGGCCATCGCGGGGCCGCGGAGCGGCCGAAGATGAGTTCGGGGCACCCGCCCAGCGCGCCGGCTGAGCGTGGGAACAAGGATGCCCTCACTCTTCGATGACTTCCTTGACCAGTTGCACGAAATGCGGCGTCTTGTGCGAAGTGTTCAACTCGGCGACTTTCTTGTCGGCCGCTTTGCGCTCGGCGTATTCGAAGCGCGCGATCTGCTTCATCGATTGATTGTAAACACCCCAGAACGCTTTGAGCCGGACCTCCTTGGCAGCCTTGGCGCGGCTCTTTCGCTTGACGGCGGGCTTTTTCGCGGCCGGCGTCTTGGTGCCGATTCCGGCGGCCTCGGCGGCCTCGGCCGCCTCGCCTTCTCGTCGCAACTCTTTTCGGTTCACGATCTTACGAGCCATTGCGTGTTCTCGGTGCGGGGAATGAGGGGGACGCCGCTCAGGCGCGACACCTTGAGTATAACTACTTCGTATGACTTTCGCTAGAATGGTTCCCGTGCAGGTGTTTCGGCGCATTAAAGGGGATGGGGGGGAACAGGAGGATACTTGGGGATACTTTTCGGTTCACGCCGGGTGATTTCATGAAATCCAGCGAATTGGCTCATCTCGAACTTCTGGCCGAGGTCGATTCGTTTCTGGGAGAGATGAAACTTTGGGCCGATCAGGCGCCCGATTGGCCGGCGGGGCGGCACGCGCGGGCACTGGCGCGGCGCCTGGCACAACGGGCCGATACGCTGCGCGTTCGCCTCGACGCCCCCCTGGTCGTGGCCTTGCTGGGCGGCACCGGGACGGGCAAGAGTTCGCTCGTCAACGCGCTGGTCGGCGCCGAGGTCAGCCAGGC
>DATLQY010000634.1:0-16721 GCA_035534975.1 Pirellulales bacterium | reverse complement strand
CCAGCCGTCAAGGTTCTTGCCGTTGAAAAGCGGGAGGAAACCATCATCGCCGGCGACGGGCGTTTCCAGCGCGACCGGCTTTCCTGATTCCAAAAGAGCGAACAGGTCGGCGATTTCCTTGAGGCTGAACGGGGCGAGCAGGCCGTCGGGCATGTTGCTTTGTTTGCTTGCAGCGATCTCTTCGACGTCGGCCTTGGGGATTTTAAGCGTGCTGGCGTCGGAAAGGATGAGGACCAGGCTGTCTTCGTCGTCGGGCGCCTTCATCCCATGGATCGCGCGGCCGGTCGTCGTCGTCACCAGCACACTCTTGTACTGATCGGCGATGACGCGCGAGGGGTAGATGATCGATTCGAGGATCTCTTTGCGTTTGAAGCGGCTGGAAAGCGTGGTGAGATCGGGGCCAAGGCCGCCCCCGTTCTGTTCGAAGCGGTGGCATTTCGCGCACGAGCCTTTTTCGAATACTTTGCGGCCCTGTTCGAGGGAACCTTTACGGCCATCCACTTCGAGGAACGCGAGCAGTTGATCGTAGGCCCAGCTTTGGCGAGGTGTTTTCGTTCCGACAAGTCTGGCGGCCGGCGCATCCGGATACGTTTCTCGATACCACGACTGCCATTGTTCGAGCTCAGGTTGCCAATCCCCGTTCTTGCGACCGAAATGCCGGCCGGCCCACTGGCGCAAAAGCACCACGGCGTCCCAGCCTCCCTGTTCGCCCAGGCGCACACCGGCTTCGATGGCGGCCCGGTAGGGCACCGGCCCGTCGGGTTTCATGTCGATGCCGCTCAAAGTCCGGACGGCCAAATGCACGGTGTCGGCATTGCTCGAGTCGAGCGCCCTGACGAAAACCGACCAGTTGCGGCTGTTAGGGAAATTCGCCAGCGCGACGACAACGGCATCGCGGTCGGCCGGGTGCTGTTCGTCGAGGCGGGCCAAGACCGCCTCGGCTTCGGCCCGGCCGGTCCGGCCGAGGGCGGCAATGAGGTCGGCGCGAGGGACGCTCGACACGTCGCCGGATTTCAGCAGAGCCTCCAGCGCGGGAATGTACGCGGGATCGCTCTTTTCATCGATCCGTTCGACGGCCCGCGCCGCGGCGCGCGGGAACCTGGCGGCTTCGTGCAACAAAGCCAGATGGTCGGCCGTCGTCAATTGCGAAAAGGCCTGTCGCAGGAACCGGTCAATGCACGCGCGATAGCTGAACCCTCCGTTCCAGTCCTTCGACACGTCGAACCAGGCCAGGTAGCGCAGCCTTTGCGCCGCTGTCCAGCCATCCTTGATCGCGACCAGGCAGCGGGCGTAATGAATCGCCTCTGCTCGAACGTCAAGTGCGCTTGTGCCGCTGTGGCCTTCGAGCGCCGTCAGCAGTTTGTCGATGGCGCCCGGCGCGGGCACGGCTGCCAGAATTCGCGCCATCTCGCAGTCAAGACTCCGCTCACCGGTGGGGAAACGAATCAACACGGCCTTGCCGACCGATTCGACCGAACTGGGTTGCGGGGTCCGACGTGCGTTGACCAGCGTCAATTCCACAGCGCGAAGCGTGTCCAAAAGGTCGTCGCTGGACAACTCTGTTTGGAGAAGGACCGATTCCCTGGCGAACGCGGCGTTCGCCAACGTCGTATCGCTGGAAATGGCGCCAACCCGGTTGAGCGCAATCAGGGCCATCGTTGCAACGCGAGGATCACGATCGTAGATGCCGGCGTCGCGCCATTCGGCGGGATCAGACCGCTCCAGCAGCAGGAGTCCGGCATAGCGAACAAATCGGTGCCGACTGGCCAGAAGCGGTCGCAGGTTGTCGAAAGGCACTTGGGTTTGCGTGCGGAGCAGCCCCTCCGCCGCTCGCCGCGCGACGAGAGGCGACGGGTCGCCCAGCAGGGCAATCAGGTCGTCACCTGCATCTGTGCTGGGGAGCCGGGCCAGCAGCACGGCCGCCTGAGCGCGGACCTCGGCGCCTTCCGTACGGGACAAATGCCGCGACAGCTCCAAACTCGGCTCCGGCCCGAATTGCGCCAGACACGACAAGGCCCGAATGCGCCGTACGGCGGGCGCGTCGCGGTCTTTGGCCGCCGCTTCCAGGCCGGCCTGCCACTGGTCGGCAGCCAGCGACTTGAATCGGCGAATCGCCTCGCGGCCCCAGGCCGATTGAGGCTGAGGCTGATCGAGCGCAGCCTTTATGGCAGCGGCGCCCTCGGGGTTGGGGACAGCAACTGCAATGGGTGCGGCTTCGTCCGACCGGATGCGATAAATTCCCCCTTCCGTGCCGCGGCCCCCGGTGGAGAAAAACACGCTGCCGTCCGGTGCCACCTCGAGGTCGGTGACGTTCAGCGGTTTCCCCGTCACGAGTTCTTCCGTCTCGGCCTTGAATGTGGCGCCGGAACGCAGGAACCTGACCGCATATATGCGGCCCTGCGACCAATCGGCCATCAGGAAGGCGTCCTGATATTCGGGCGGAAACTGCCGATGGTTATAGAAGACGACGCCGGTCGGCGAGCCGCGGCCGGTGTCCACTACGGCGGGAAGACTGTCGGCATAGTAGGAGGGCCAATTGTTCGAGCCGCTGCGCCAGCCGAATTCGGCGCCCGGCGGGCAGTGGCACACGCGAACCGGTTTATACCACGGCAAGAACTCTTCCAGCTCCATATCGCTGTCGTAGGTGAAGAGCTCGCCGAGCGAATTGAAGGCGATGTCGTAGACGTTGCGCAGGCCGGCGGTCTCCAGCGTCAAGTGCGGTCCGTCCGGATCGAGCCGCCAGATGGTGCCGCCGGGCGCCTTCACCCCGGCGGCATGGCCGCTGGGATCCTCGTAGCGGGGCAGAAGATCGGCCTCGTAGAGTTTCTGGACCGGAGAATCGGCTGTCGGCGGCTCCCGAACGCCGGCGAAGTTCCCGATGCAGAGATAGAGGTAACCGTCCGGCCCGGCGACCACCGCATGGGGACCGTGTTCCTCCATCCCGCCGCGGAACTTGTGAATGAGTCGGACTTCGTCGGCCGCGTCGTCACCGTCCGTATCTTGCAACCGGTACAGGCCGGTGCCCTCGGGTCCCTGGCCGACGGCATAGATCGTTGCCGCGTCCCAGGCCAGAAGGCCCTGGCAGTTTCTGACCTTGCCCGAGAATTCCGTGGCTTTCTGGAACTTTCCGGCAGCGTCCGGTTCGTCGAGGATGACGATGGGACCATTTTCGCGTGAGACGACGGGCCGGCCTTCGACATCGAGCGTCATGCAGACGATCGACCCCGAGAGCACGGGTTCCGCCGCCACGTCGATCGTGAATCCCGGCTTGACGTGAAACCGGCCGGGGTCTGCCGGCCCCACCGGTCTCGCCACACCTGGCCTCTGGCCGGTCGGACCACCAGGAGGCATCACCGGGTCGAACGGCTTGCCGAGCAGCTCCTGCCATTGCTTCTTCTGGGCATCGGTAAGAATCATCTCCAGTTTCCCGCTGTACTCCATGCGGATCGCCATGATGCGGGGCATGATCTCCTGCGGTTGTGCCCTGCCCGATTGAGCTTCCTCCATCAGCGGTTGAACCTTTTTCTGCATTTCCCCGACGGTGGCCTGAAGCTTTTTCCATTGCTCGTCCGTGATCTTCAATTCGGTTACGACGACCGGATCGGCCGGCAATGCCCAAGGCCCTTCCTGCTGGAGCGTCAGTTGCTGCAGCCGCTTGAGCTGTTCAGCCGTCAAGGTTTCCTTCAGGAGGGCATTCAGTTTCTCATGGGCTTTCCGACGATAGGACTGATCTTCTCTGGCTCGTTCCTCGGGCCCCAGACCCTGCATCTGCTGAAAATGCTGCATCGCTTCCTGAAAGTATCCGGAGGATGGTTTCAGCAGCTTTTTCCTTTGTTCGTCCGATGCCTTAAGCTCATCCAGCACTGCGTCCCGGTAGACGATGAACGGGCCGCCGAGGGCATTCGCGACCGCTTGGCGCGCCTCATCGGGGATTTGCTGCGGGTCGGGCGCTGGCTGCGCTGGCTGCGCTTGGGCGATTACGGTGTACGCCAGCAAGCCCAAGGCGGTTGCCATTCTTCTCATGGCCGTTTTCCTTCACTTGGTAGAACATCAAACAGGTTCTGCACGCGTTCCAATTCTGTTTCGATTTTGTTGCCTTCGTAAAACCAAAGTTGGCCGCGCACTCGGACCTCTTGTTCTGGCGAGCAGTCGGGTAATACGGGATCGGAGTGCAAACACGGAACAGGCGGATTGCCCCAGGCACGACCGCACCGATCCCAGGCCGTCAAAATCCAGCGGTCGCCTGTCGCAGAGCGGACCGACGCAACCGGGCTGCGGAAAAGCTTATCGTCGTTATTCTGTCTGCTGAAATCCGGAGCACCTGCGAGCATGACGCAAATCTGAGTGCGTAGGCCCGTCAACATCTGGGAAGAGTCGTTTCGCACCCTCAGTTCCATTTCGACCAGCCCGACCGACGGGCGGACCTTTGCCCCGAAAGTGATGCGATTGGGAAGCCGTTGCTGCCGGCTCAAGCTGCCGTCCGGTTTGCGCTCCCAGTCGACGTTTTCCAGCCAGATGTTTCGCTCATCCCAAATCGTCGGAATGTGGGTGTGTGCCAGGTACGTCAGGCCCAGATTACTGAAGATCGCCTCGGGAAGATCGACCACGACATAACTCGTCTGGTCCCAGGCGGAAAAAATGCTGACTTTCGTGCCCCGTTGCGGCAAGATCGCCCCTTCGCCGTAGCCCTTGCGCGGATGTCGTCCCCCCGGATAGGGCAACACGCGAATCGTTTTTGCGTTTTCGGTGCCTGGCGACTGCTGCGAGGGATCGAGGCCGATTTGCTTGGCGCGAGCTTTGAGGGCCTCGACGTCAAGACCTGTTACCTGGGCCGCTTCCGACCACGTGAAGCGATGGTGCCGAACCATGTTTTCCAGCCAATACGGCAGCTCCGCGCGGGTCGCTTGCATCTCCGTCGGCAACACCAGCTTGTCCTTGGGTATTTCCGGTTGCCGCGCGTCAAGGAGCTGATCAGCCGGCCGATCTTCGAGAGACAGGTGCGTCTGCAGGTCTTGGAACGAGATCACCTTAAAGTCGCCATGTTTCAGATACTCCATGTAGTCGCGGAACCGCTCCGGAGTCGTATTGACCCAGGGATGGGGGTCGGGAACTCCGTGGAACTGCAACACCACTGCGACACCTTTTCGGGACCGCTCCACGACATTCTGGAAATGCTCCAGGGTCCAATCCGGGTTTGCATCACCCGTGGTTGGTATGAGGAACCGATGATGCGTGTGGGGATCAAACAGCGGGCCGATTTCATTCTGGAAGCGCCGCCCAAATTCCACCTCCGGTTGCATACCACGCCGGGCCAACTGGTAACCGAGCTGTTCCAATTCTCGAATCGCCTCGGGACCGAAGGCGTTACCGCACCAGGCAAAGCTCTTCGGCCGGGGCACACCGACTTTCCCGAGCTCGTGCTCAACCAAAGCCAATTCGGCGGCAAGCCTGCCGGCGTCTATGGGAAAAACGAAAGCGGGGTGCGTCCAGCTATGGTTGCCGATCTCAAAGCCCATCTGATGGATTTCAGCGATCTCTTGCCAGGTGAGGTAGTTCTTCGGATCGTCCACCATCCAGCGGTGCGTCACGAAAAATGTCGCCCCGAAACCGTGCTCCTTTAACAGCGGCGCGACGAGCGTGCGATGTGTCTTGACGGCGTCGTCGAAGGTCAACACGACGAGCCTGTCCGCCTCGGGCGCGCCAAGCGCTGTTTGAGCCAAGCCCAGCGAGGCCAAAAGGGCAACGTCAGCCCCCGCGACGAGAGTGCCTTCGAAGAACTGGCGGCGAGTCGTTCTTGCAGTCGCTTTGGGCATTCGGTAGCAGCACCTGGGCATATCGTTCCCTTACGGCTGGATATTGGTGCCCAGAACTTCGAGGAACTTGGCCAACCATTCCGGATGGGCCGGCCACGCGGGCGCCGTCACCATCACTTCGTAGTCTTCGAAATAGTCCCCGACGAGCATCAAGATCTTCTTGGCAGCCATGTCGAACTCCTTGCACCGTCACTGGCTCGGGACATGAACGTCGGCCGACAGTTTCTCGTCCGACTTCCGGCGGTGCTCCTGCAACTCTTTTTCCCGTTCCTCGGGCTTGAGATCCCTGATCTTCTCGAAGAGCTGCATCGTCGCCTGACGATAGGGGCCAAACTGCTCCGTCAGCTTCTGCTGCTGATCGTTCGAGAGCTTCAACTCGTCCTGCACCTTGTCGCGGAAAACCATGAACTGACCGCCGAGCATCTGCGACAGTTGCCGCCGGGCCTCCTCCGGAACCTGCTGGGCTCTCGCGGGCCCCGACAAGGCGATCTCTTCGGCGGTGCCGGCTTCCTCAGCCGAGACCGGTTCGCCGATGATGCCGTAGCGGACGTCGCACTCGAGATCAATGGCGTGGCCCAATGGCAAGCGGGTCACGTCGGCTTCGCCCGTCAAATCGATGCGCTTGTTCCCCCACTGGAGCTTCTCCGATCCTCGCGCCACGAGGAGGAGGCGCGTCGCGCGATCCTTCTTCATATCAACGATTCCCTCCCAGGTGAGCTTGACCTCGTGCTGCCAGATCCGGCCGTCGACGCTCTGATCGCCCCCCGGGCCGTCGTTTGAACCTCCCACGGCCTCGGATTTGCCCTCGATGCGAACCCGGACAGTCTTGTCGTCGGCCCCCACGACTTTTCGTGCCCAGAATTCGCCTTGCTTGAGATCGCCCTTGCCCGCCATGGAGCTGACCGGGTTCACGTCCAGTTGCCCCAGGAACGCATGGCTCACGAGCAATCTGGCCAGGTCATCGGCCAAGCGGAAGCGGTCGCTCCCGGCCCCTTTGAGCGCTTTCGCTAATGCCTCCTGCATGGCGACGGGCACATGGAAGCGGTCCTCCACGTAGTGTTCCTGGCGCAGCGTGTCGGCCACGGGCTTGCCATCTTTGTCGAGCGCCCGCCCTAATATCCGAGCGAGGACGGTGCCCTTGCGCATTGGCGGATTGCCAGGGCAGTGTGTCCCGGCCGCGTGCTGTTCGGGCACAGGCAGGATCCTGCCGTTGTCCTCTACGTCCTCCATCTTTTGGCTCGGGTACTTCATGTACCGTTCCGCCGCGAATGGTTTCTCGGCATCGGGGTACTCGGCAAATCGCTTGGAGGCGTCGTCGAGGAAGTCCAGAACGCTTTTGTCGTCGTCGAAGATCGCGGTCCAGGCGAGCACCTTGCCGGCCGAGTTGACGACGCAAATCCCCTGGGGCGCGACAGTGGACCGACTGATTTCCCGGTAGAGCCGGCCTTCCTCGTCGTTCGGCGGGGCGTTAATCACCAGGAAGGCCTTGAGGGCCACGGGCACGAAATCCGCATTCACACGACGGATGACGCTAGGATTGGAGAAGACCGCCTCACGGGCGGCGCCGGCGAACACTCAGCAACGGGCGTCGTCGATGGGGCGGTCGATGAATACCCACAGCAAGGCGGGCTTGTTCTTAGCGCGAGACTCCTTGAGCCCGTCGAGCAAACAGCTCTTCCAGGCGATCTCGCGCCAGGCGACCTTGGACGACTTCAGGGCCTCGATCTCCGCCTTCAAGGCATCGGGAGTCGCCGGTTGCTTTTCAGCAATCCGGAGCGGTTCGGCCCAGGCAAGACTGGCGAACAGCACGGAACACGCCACCACGATCAGATTGCGCATGGTTCTTCCTCTTTTAAGAGATGGAGCGTCACGCATGCCGCGTTCTGGCGTAGACAAACCGATCAGGCGGTTTGTTTTTACGCACCGTACTACCCTACCTGGCGCGCGGCCAGCGAGTTTCATGATCCGAGGTTTTGTGCCAGGTATTCCTTCAGGCAGCCAAAATGCCGGGCCAGCAAGGTCCGGTCGCGGTAGGTGCGCGCCAGCATGATCGCGCCCTCAACGACCGTTACCAGATAACGAGCCAGCGTCCAAGTGTCGAGCGTGGCCTGCGGATGCCGTTGCCTGGCGGCGCTGCCCGAGCACGTTTTTCTTCGAGGTCAAGGGACCGGGCGTAGCGTCGTCGCGCAAAGCGGCGTGGAGCATGTGGAACTTGGCATCCAGGTCGTCGGCGTAATGGACCAATAGCGCCTCGGGCGTCATGGGTGGCTTCGGCGATCCCCATTCGGGCAGCCGCTGGTGCGAGAGCCGACATTTCGCTCAACGACACGACCGCGCTTGGCTGGGAGGGCATGGGGGGTTTCCTTCCAATGGGTGGCCTATTCCGGCGCCGGCGGCTCGTATTCGAAGTCCTTCCATTTCATCGGCCGCCGGAACGGCTCGATCCTCAACACGACCTCGCCGTTCTGGAAGATTCGGACCGTGCCGTTCGATTCGCTGACGGCGACGGCCACGGCCTTCGTCGCGCGGCTGATCGCGGCGGCCGCCCAGTGTCGAGCACCCAGCCCCTTCGAAAGCGCGATGTTCGCCGCGGACGCGTCAAGGTACTGGGCCGCCGCCTCGACCGTGCCGTCGGCCGCGACGATGATCGCGCCGTCCATCTGGGCGATCTCCTTGATCCCCTCGCGGACGCGGGCCGATTTCAGGTTCCGCTCCTTACGGCTGTAACCCTTGACCGGATCGAAGCTTGCCGAACGGCTCAGTTTGCGGACCTTTTGCGTGTCGCCGACGACGAACAACGTTCCCACCGGCTTCCCCTCACGCCCCTCGCGGCCGATCTCCAAGGCCAGATTCACTACGGTTTGTAAAATGTCGAGCGGCACTCGGGTTTCCAGTTGCTGCAAGTCGCGCACCGTCAGACGGCCCAGGTGATCGCCCAGGTCGATCACGCTGATCGAGTCGATCGTGCGGGCCTCAAAACCGCTGTACAACGCGACGACACGAGCGCCCGGCGCAAGCAGTTCGTCGGCGACCGCTTCGAGCAGGGCCTGGGAGAGCTTGTCGTAGACCGGGCTTTCGGCCATGTCAAGCACGACACAGCCCAACCCACAGTCGCCGGCGCCGGCCAGTTGCTCGGCGGTGTCGGCAGCCACCAACACCTTTTCGCCCGCAGCGTGATCGCTCAATTGTCGCCAATCGGTTGGCCCGTCCAGCAGTAGCAATAGTGCGGAAGCTCCGGCCGCCTGGGCCAGACTGGCGGCAGCGTCGAAGACCGTTTCGAATTCAGCGTCGAATCTCAGCGGGTGCATCCGCGCCACGTGGGGCAAAGGAAAGCGAGAGCAACGAAGCCCTCCCCGGACGGGGCCCCGGTCGCGAGGAAGATCTCGCGACTGTGGCAATGTAAGGGTTTTACGCCCGTCAGGCAACCTCGCCCGCTGGAGGTTATGGTTTGGGATCAGGCAACCCCCCAGGGAGATTCGTTCTTGACCTTCGACCGATGGCTGTCCTTGGAGGAAGGCGTTTTCGGTGCCTTCGACGTCTTCGAACGCTTGGCGGCTTTGCCGCTCTTGGCACTCTTGGGGACGGAGGGTTTCGGCGATCGCCGGGCCGCATCGCCGCGGCGAGCCACATGGTCCGTGGCGTCGGCAGGGGGCGCCTTGAATCTCCGCTCGTCGTAGATTGCCAAAGCATGCAGCCCGTGTCCCAACGGTCCGATGGACCAATCGCGATCGGGGTCCGCCGCCAGGATTCCGGTCAGGTAGGCGACCGTCTTGACCAGCCGTGGGTCGTCGAGCGATTCGTCGGGCACCGCGTAGGCCATCCATTCCAGGATATGGCCGGTGGTTTGCAAGCGGCGATCGAGGTCGGGCTTGGCGGCGCGCCCTTTGAACCAATCGGTGCTGAACGAACCGTCGGTGTTTTGCAAGCTGAACGCGTAGCGCTGATAATCGCGAGTGTAGTGGTCGGCCCGCAGGAATTGGCCGTCGATCGGCCGGCCCTGCTTGACGCGCTCGCGGACGGCGTAGCTCAGTCCCATCAGCCGGTGAGTGCCGCCGCAGGCGGCGCCGATGATGGGGGACTTGATCTCCTCTTCGACAAGCCGAGAAACCGACCACTTCTCGCCGTCCGCGCTGGTCCAGGTGGCGTCGGAATCGAGATAGTGCGCCAATGCGATCAGCTTGAACGTCAGCTCGGTACCGGCCTCGCAGCCGAGTTTTTCGCTTTCGATCAGATCCGCCAGTGTGAAGCGGCGTTGGCCGACTTCGATGGGGTAATCGGTCCGGACCTTCGATTGCGCCACGATGGCCAGAAACTGGCCATGATGACCTTGCACGCGCGGACCCTTGGCGACCGCCAAGCGCCCGCGCTCGACGCTCACCAGTGTCTGGCCACCGGTCGTTTTGCCGTAGCAGAGCCAACCGATGGCGTTAGCCGGTTCGCCGGTAGGACCGCCGCGAAGGACCCGTGACTCGATCCCGTAAGCGACGATCGAGTGCATCAGCTCCCAGCAATTATGGTCGCGGGTGTTGAGCGGCCGCGCGTGATAGTGCGCGAGTGTTTTGCGGATTTTGTCGCGCAGCCGACTCATTTCGTTCGTCAACCCCACCGGCGACCGTTCGACGGTCGGTTCACCGCCTCGGAGCGGCGCGGCCGCGGTTCCGGCCCACGACAGCCAGGCGACAACCGTCACAAGTTGCAACACGTTGAGGTTGTTCATGCGGATTTCTTGAACTTGAGCCAAACTTAGGCGCGGAATGATGCTAGCAACGACCCGAGTACGAGTGTTATCGGAATCTCGCCGAGGGAAATTGATTCTGCTCATTCCAGCCCGCCGGCTCGGCACATGAAGCGGGCAAGGAGGCGCTGATGAGCTTACTCTGACGTTATTCTTCGACTGCCCCCAAGGCCAGCGGACGCGCGCCGGCGGCCCTTACGGTCGCCGGCGGTGGCGCGATAGAGCGGCGGTAGAGCAGGGCCAAAAAGGCGGGCACGAGCACCGGGCGGACGATGAGCGTGTCGAGAACGACACCCAGGCTGAGGGCAAACCCGAGCTCCAACATGCCGCGCAGCGTGCCGAACATCATCGACACGAACGTGCCGGCCATGATCAACCCGCAACTGGTGATGATGCCGCCCGTCTTTTCGACCGCGATCCGCAAACCCTTCATCAACCCCCAGCGCCGTTGCTCTTCGAGCACGCGAGTGACGAGGTAGATGTTGTAATCCTCGCCCACCGCGATGAGTATCACAAACAGGAAAATCGGCACCTTCCAATCGAGCCCATCGAAGGGCCGATAGAGCCAACCGAACACCAGCTCCGTGGCCCCCATCGTGACCAGGTAACTGAACAGCACCGAGAGGATCAGGTAAAAGCAGATCAGCGGGCGTCGCAGAATGGCGATCAGCACCATCAGCACGGCGATCAACACGGCCCGCTGGATCACCTTCCGATCGCTCTGGGTGACGACCATCAGATCGCGTATGCCGGCCGTGGTGCCCGCAAAAAGGAACTTGGGCCCTTTCGAACGCTGGTCGTCGGGACGATCGTCGTGCCAAAACGATGTCTCGTCGTCGATGAGCGCGAGCAACGCACGGTCGATCTCGTCGAGCACGCCAACCGCCTCGCGCGAAAAGGGGTCGTGCTTGAGAATAACGTCGAGGCGTGTCACGTCGCCCGCCAGATCGGGCGCCTGTGACACATAGATCGCCTTGGTTTGCGGATGGTTCTTCACGGCCAGCTTCCAAAGGCCGGCCCGGGAGCCGGGCTTGTCGCCCACCGGCTCGGTGAAGCTGCGGACGCTTTCCACTCCCGGCACTTCGGCCAGAATCGTGGTGAGCTTTGAGACCTCGGCGTTGGATGCCTTGGTGCCGAACCCGGCGCCCGGGCGATGCGCCAAGACCGTGATCGGGCCGGTGTCGCCGGCGTGAAAATGCCGGCGCAGGAGCTTGGTTCCGATCACGCTGGGGCGGTCGCCTTGCAATTCGTCGAGAAGATTGTAGCTGATTTCCACTGACAGGCCGCGGTAGGCGAACGGCGCCATGACCAGAACGCTGGCCACGAGAATGGTGCCGGGGTACGCGATGACCGCGCGGCTGACCGCTTGCCAGAACCCACCGAACATTCCGCGGCCCGGTGAGCCAACCCGCTGCACGGGTGCCCCGGCGTCAGCCCCCTGATCTTCGTCGTTCATCCTGCCCCTATGCGACGTGACGGAGCGAGCCCGACCGGGGAAGCGGCCCGCCGCCGTCCCTGAACCAAACGGCCAAAACACGACTCGGCCGAATGCCCGCAGCAGGGCCGGTGCCAGCGTCAGGCAAGCGGCCAGCGTCACCGCCAGGCACAGCGCGATGGCCGGCCCACTACTACGGTACTTGCCGAATGAGGCGAAAATCAGCGTACACAGGCCCACGATGGTCGTCGCCGCGCTGCCGGCGAGCGCCTCGCCCACCTGGCCCAACGCGACCGCAAGTGCCTCGGCCCTCTGCTTACCCCGCTCCAATTCCTCTTTGTAACGCGAGATGAGAAACAAGCAGAAGTCGGTGCCCGAACCATACAGAATCACGACAATGAAAATCTTCGTCGTCTTGAAGACCTTGAAATCGACCCAATCCAGCCAAGGCAGGTGGTGGATTTCGGTCAACTGGGCCAGCAGGTCGAGCGAGACGATGACAGAAAGGACGATCGTCGCCAGCGGGACGAAGACCAGCACCGGGGCGCGGTACACGACTAGCAGAATCAAGACGACCAGGATCACCGTGGCCCGCTCCGTGTTGCGAATGCTCTCGGCGGCCGAACCGAGCATGTCGCCGCCGATGGCGGCCGAGCCGGAAACTTCCACATTCAGTCCATCCGGGAAATCCGCCTCGCGGCGAAAGTCGTCCAACTCCGCGCGCACGGCGGAGAGCACGCGGATGTTGTCGACGGCCATGAATTCGTTGCTCAACAAGAGTACGATCAGTGCCGCGTGACGGTCGTCGCTCTTGAGTTTCTTGCCGATGACTTCGGTCCAAGGCGTCCAGACGCCGATCACCGGAAGGTCTTGGCCAAGGTGGGGATCGAACCGGCCGGCCAGTTGGTCGGCGAGCTGGCCGAGTCGTGTTCGTCGCCGGCCGTCGAGGGTCTCGGCTTCGAACCGGCCGGCCAGTTGATCGAGCGCCCGAAGATCGTCGGAGGTCAGTGGCCCGCTTTCGCGTTGGCAAACGAGAACGATCTGGCTCTTCGAGCGGTGACCGGGAAATGCCCGCTCGAGCAACGCCTCTCCCTGCACGCTGACCATTGCGGAGGGAAGATAAGCCAGGTCGCCGTCGCGCGTCACGTCGTCCCAGTGGGGAGCGATACGGTGCAACGCGGCCGCCGCGGCGATCCAGGCCAGGATCACCAACAGCCAATGACGTGAGACGAATCCGCCGAGACGATGGAACATCCCTATGATGGTATCGCCCGCACGGCAGTGTTGCCAAGTGCTCTTCGTCTAATTGGCTGATTGGCTAATTGGCCGAAAAGTCGATTCGCGACGGGCGCGGCGCCGGTCGACTGGGTCGAGTGGCCTTGGTGCGCAACAAAAGCCGCACCCAAACACACGTTTCGCCGTCGACGTCGTGTTGCACTTCGAACTGCCGCTGGATGACACGCCCCAAGAGCTTCCGGCGCCGGCCCGTCATCGGCGAGGCGATGGCGCAACAAACCGTGTCGCCAACGAGCGGAACGGGGCGCCCTTGCCATCCCGTGTACACGGCCTGGCCGATCGTGTTGCCGAGCTCGTCGCGGAACTCGACGAACACGCCGGAGGTCATCGCCGTTTTCAATTCATCGTCCATGATACATTTCTCCTGTGTCGCGTACCTTTCCCGCGCCCCGCGATCCGTCAAGGGGCGAGCATAACTTACATTCGTCAGGCTGGAAAGCCTAACCTACTTCGGCGATTGTTGTAGAACGGAATTCATTCCGTTGGCGTGGTCGAAAACTTGGCAACGCGGAAACGGAATGAATTCCGTTCTACATCATCAACCTACTTCGGCGCCGCGAGGTGCTTGTCGAACCAGTCGGCCAAGAGCGGCAAGCGTTCGGCGAATGCCGCCCCGCCGTGGTCGCCGCCGGCGACCGCCTCCAGTTCCGCCGTCACGCCCGCCGCTTTGAGCTTCTCGATGATCAACTCGGCTTGCTGAATCGGCACGAGTTTATCGGCGTCGCCATGAATGATGAACGTGGGTGGATCGTCGGCCGAGACGTGGTTGACGGGCGAAATCGTCCGGCCGATTTCGAGCACGCGCGCTTCGTCCGTGATTCGTTCGAAGCGCTTGGTTTCGGGTACGAATTCGTTGAAATCGAACGGCGCGCGATAATCGGAAAGCGTGCCCCGGCCAAGCGCGATGTTACCGGGTTCGCCATAGTTCAAGAAATCGGTCGGCGGAAAAAGGCATGCGACGGCCTGCACGCGGCTCGAGACGCGCTCGATCGGGTCGTCCGCATCGGCCTTGCCGAGGTCGCCGGCCATGCCCTGCATCAGTGACAAGTGCCCGCCGGCCGAGCCGCCGGTGATGCCGATCCGCAGCGGATCGACTTGGTAATCGGCGGCGTGGGCGCGGATGAAACGGACGGCACGCCCGATGTCGGCCGCGGCCTCGGGGATGGTGAAGCGGGGTTGGCTACCGTGGACCACCGCGAATACGGTGTAGCCGCGGTTCAAGAGCTCGCTAAAGAACGGGACCGAGATCCGGTCGTGGGCCGAGAACCAGCCGCCGCTGGCGACGAAGACCACGCCGGCGCCATTGACCTTCGCGCGGGGCTTGAAGACGTCGAGCGTGAGCGCCATCCCGTGCTTGCGTCCGTAGATCACGTCCTCGGAGCGGTCGTAGTTGGGTTCGTCGGCCGCGCGTCCAACGGCGGGCACCATGGCCCGGCAAATGACGAAAAGCAAAAGAACAAGCCATAGTCTCATCGGTGGTCTCCTCGTGGTTGGCCCTGGGACATTCGAACTGCCTAGTCTAATTGTCGCTATCGTGGCGGTCCAATGCTTCCATGTCGAAGACGTAGATTGACCAGCCCAACACGGCCTTCGGCCGGCGCCGGCGGAACTCGCGGTACGCCTCCGGGTCGTCGAGCCAATAGGTCGGGTCGCCGTTGACGATGTGCGTCAGTCCCCAGAGGAAGTTGGCGCTGATCGCCACGTGGCGGTGCGCCGGCCTCCGGCCAGGAAGTAGCGGCGTGTAGCGAATGTCATACACTTCGGGTCGGACACGGCCGAAGTACGCGAGATCGATGTCGTCGATCCCCTCGGTATCCATGTAGCGGCGCAGCGTAATCAGGTCCTGCCCCCAGTCGAGGTTCGAGTCGAGCAGGTACCTGTGGCCGTTTCCCGGGCCGCCGCCGGCGAGGTTGAAGTAGGCCAGGTAATTCGGCCATGTCCAGAGCGAGACGGCCAGCACCGCGATCATACCGGCCACGACCGCCCAGGCGGTGCGGTTCGTAGAACGGAATTCGTTCCGTTTGACCTGTGTGGAACGGAATTCATTCCGTTTGGGTCGTTGGGACTCGGCGGATGAGGATGGCGGAATGAATTCCGTTGTGCGTTCGCCCCCCTCTCGCCTTACGAGTCGGCTGATGCCGACGGCCATGAGCGGCTCGAGGAACAGCACGTAGCGCACGCCGATGTTCTTGTGCCGGGCGAGCGAGAAGAAGATGAGCATCGTCGCTGCCGTCACGAGCCAAATCGCGTCTCGCCGATCGAGACGCCGGGCGCGGCACGTCGACAACAACAGCAGCAACAGCACGGGTAGCGGTGTCTTGACGAGCAGGGCCACGAGGTAGTAGTGGTAAAAGCCCGTCGTGTTGAGCTCGCCCAACAGGTAAGCGGTGTACCCCCCTTCGGCCCATTGCGCATCGACGCCCAGGAAGAAATAGTAAGGTAAAGGCACGGGCAACCAGTCGGGCAGCCACGCTTGCACGCAACGAAGCTGACTGCTCAGAAACGAGTATTTGCCCAATGGAACCAACGCGCCGTCTCCAAGATAACCTAGATGGATGACAAGCACGCCGACAACCAGCGCGGCGAACAAAGTAAACCAGGTAGCTCGCCAAGGCGTCTTCGGATGGCGTCGCGTTGGGTGCACAGAATCGGCCAATTGGACGGCCAGCGTGATGGCGGGAAAGATCATGAACAACAAGAGTCCCGTGAGCTTGCACAGTGCGGCCAGGCCGAGCGTCAAACCCAGAACGGCGGCCGTGCTCCATCCAGGCCGACGTAGAAAGGTGTCGAATGCCCAAAGCGCGGCAACGGTAGCGCAGGCCAGGAAGATGTCGGGCGTGACCAGTGGACCGTGGGCGAGCATGTTCGGTGACAGGCCGGCGAATGTCGCTGCCACCAGCCCGGCGGTCGGGCCATAAAGGCTGCGCGCATAGCCGTAGGCCAGGCCGCAGGTGGCCAGCAGACAGGCCAGCGAGACGAGCCGGCCCAACAGAAAATAGGCGTGATAGTTCGAGGCGTTTTCGCGCATGAACTGACCGCCGCATGGCCACGAGCTCGGGTAGCCGGCGATGGGCGCCAGGTCGAGCTGCGCCGACGTGGTCAACAGCGGCAGCGCCGCGAGCAGACTGGGCAAAACCGGAACACCCGTGGCCATGTGCAAATCGCCTGTCCGCCAGATCGCCAACCCGTGCGGCAGCGCCTGGAACTCGTCGACCGTCACCGATTTTTGCGCCGCCGAACCTGCGGCCAGCGCGAACGTGGTCAACAGCAGGAAGCCGAGGCAGCACTTGCCGCGCCTGCCGTGCGCAAGCGCGTCGAGCCGATCGGTCATGGACGGGTCATTGGTCATTGGTCATTGGTCATTGGTCATTGGTCATTGGTCATTGGTCATTGGTCATTGGTCATTGGTCATTGGTCATTGGTCATTGGTCATTGGTCTTTG
>DATLQY010000633.1:0-7892 GCA_035534975.1 Pirellulales bacterium | reverse complement strand
CGGACCAAACGTTCGTGTCAGATTGCTCTCCACCCCCTCTCGCGAGGACGCAGTTATCCTCCACTACAAGGCTCAGACATTACACCTTGGCAAGGACTTGCACCTTGCCGATTCAACGCGCTCACAGGCGCACGAGTGCGGTGATTCATCACCGCTTTCGTCGCCTCGTCGCCGCGTGAAGATCCTGACTGCGGTCGGCCTACTATTCGCATTGGTCGGCGTCCTCTTTGGCGGGCAGATCATCCGTTTCGTCACGAACCAGGGCGAGCTGGTGGTCGTGGTCGACGACCCGACCATCGAAATCAAAATCCGGCAAAACGGCGTTGAGGTGCAGGACAAGACGAGCCAGCGTAAGTTCACGCTGACCGCCGTCGAGGGCGAAATCGAGGTACTGGAAAAAAACGGCATCAAGCGGACGACGAAGCAGTTCGAGCTGACCCGAGGAGGCACGACGACGGTGAAGGTGACGCTCGACGAGCTGGCCGACCTTCGCCGGCCGAAAGACGCCGTCGCGGCTGTGAATAACGATCCAACCGCCATCGTGGCCACCACCGACCCCGACCGCCGCGCCGCCGAGTGGGTGCTATCGATCGGCGGCACGATCAAAGTCAGGGAGAACGGCAAGGAACGGTCGATCGCGGCTGTCGGCGATCTGTCCCTCGGCGCGTTTGAACTCACCGCCGCCGATTTAACCAATAACCAAAAGGTGACCGATGTAGTGCTGGCGCACTTCAAGGACTGCAAGAACCTTGCAAGTCTTAAACTGGGTAATACCCAGTTGAGCGATGCTGGGCTCGCAAACCTCAAGGATTACGAGAACGTCACGGACCTTGATCTGGGGGGTACGCGGGTGAGCGATGCGGGGCTGCCCAATCTGGAAGACCTGCCGCGCTTGGCACGTTTGGACATTACCAACACGCGCATTTCGTGGCGCGGGTATGAGCAGCTCCATACCACAATGCCGAGCTGCTGGATCATCTGGTTCGAGGCGAATTGGAGCGTGGCCGAAATCGTGCTCAGCCTGGGCGGCTCTGTAGTCATCGGCACACCGGGCCAGCCGGAATCGCGCGGCGTCAAGGCCTTCGCGGACCTGCCCCTTGACTACTTCCAGGTCCGCCGCGTCTCGCTCGCCGGCGTCGCCAAGGCGTCCAACGAGAAGGCAAACACACTGGGAAAGCTCTGCGAGCGGATGTCCTGCCTGCGCTTCGTCGAGTTCGACCGGCTGGAGAGCCTCGACCTGTTGGGGATCACCGCACTGAATCACAGCTCCCGGGGCTACAGTTTCCTCGCCGACATCCGCGGATTAGAGGAGCTATCGCTGGCCAAGGCGGGAATGAACGACGTCTTTCTGGCCAAACTGCCGAAGCTGCCGGCGCTGAAACGGCTGGTGCTCGATGGCAATGTTGTCCGCGGGCCCGGGTTGACTTATCTAAGGGAGTTGCCGGAGTTGACTGACGTGTCGCTGGGCTGCTCTACGCTGCGCGACTTGTCCGCCAAATACCTGGTCGAACTGAAGCAAGTCAAACGGCTATCGCTGGCGGGCAGCGGCCTGACCGACGCGGGCATCAAGCACCTGGCCGCGCTGACGGGCCTGGAAACGCTCGACCTCCGCGGCACCAAGGCCACCGCCGCCGGCGTGGCCGAGTTGCAAGCAGCCCTGCCCAAGTGCCGGATCGAATGGGGCGAATAATGTGTCCGCGTTCTACGCCAATACAAACTTGTGCGTTTCGCCAGCCACCTCCCGCACGTAACGCGGCACGGCGTAGCCGGGTAGCCTGGCACGCATCTCGGCGGCAAGCGCCAAGCCGACCTCGACGGGCACTTCGAAATGGGCGGCGCCCTGGACCCGGTCCAACTGGTGAAGGTAGTAAGGCATCACCCGCAGATCGACCAGCCGCCGGCAAAGCTTGACGAGCACGTCGGCCTGGTCGTTCACGCCGCGCAGCAGGACGGATTGATTCAAGACCACCACGCCCGCGTCGACCAGCCTGGCCAAAGCACCGGCGACGGCTTCGTCGAGCTCGGCGGGATGGTTGGCGTGGACCACGACGATGGTCGCCAGCCGCGTCCCGCGGAGCCATTCGATCAACTCGCCGCAGACGCGCTCGGGAACCACGATCGGCAGCCGGGTATGCACACGTAGCCGGCGGAGGTGGGACACCGCGGCCAGACGGCGCACCAGCTTGGCGAGCCAATCGTCGACCAAGGTCAACGGGTCGCCGCCGCTGAGCAGCACCTCGTCGAGCGAGGGATCGGCGGCGATCCGCCGCAAGGCAGGCTCCCAGTCGTCGAGCGAGCGTGGACCGTCGGAATAGGGGTAGTGGCGGCGGAAGCAATAACGGCAATGGACGGCACAGGCACCAGTTGTTACCATCAACGCCCGCCCTTGGTACTTTTGCAGCAGGCCGGGTACCAGGGCGGCCGGGGCGTCGCCCACCGGGTCGACGGCAAAGCCGGCCAGGTCGGCCCGTTCGGCGTCGAGCGGCAGCACCTGCCGGAGCAGGGGGTCGTGTGGGTCGCCGCGGCGGATGCGGCCCGCATAGCCGCGCGGGACGAAGAGAGGAAAGTCCTCCGCCGCGCGCACGGCCGCCGCCTCGTAGTCGGCGGAGAGGTCGAGAACCCGGCATAGCTCGCGCGGGTCGCGGATGGCCTCGCGGAGTGCCTTTTGCCAGGCGGTCGCCGTCCGCGGGTTAGGGCGGACAAGATCGGCCGTATCTGTTAGAATCGTCGTTTCGTTCATACCGAACGGTAGCATAACCCTCCCCATTCCGGTAGCAAGATAGGAAACTCCAACGTGCCCAGCTACAGCACCAGCGAATTCAAGAAGGGACTCAAGGTCCAATTGGACGGCGACCCGTACCTGATGATCGAGTGCAACTTCGTGAAGCCCGGCAAGGGAAACGCCCTCTACAAATGCAAGCTCCGCAACCTGCTCCGCAACACGGTGCTCGAACGGACCTACAAGGGGGGCGATTCGCTGGAGGCGGCCGACATCACGGAAATCGCCGCCCAGTACCTCTACCGCCAGGGCGAAATGTTCGTGTTCATGGACAACATCAGCTACGAACAGTTCGAGCTGACCGCCGCCCAGGTCGACGACGCCTGGAAGTACATCAAGGAAGGGACCGTCTGCAACATGATGTTGTTCAACGGCAATCCGATTTCGGTCACGCCGCCCAATCACATGGTGCTGAGGATCGAATATTGCGAGCCGGCGGTCCGCGGCAACACGGCCACAAACCTGACCAAACCGGTCAAGCTGGAAACCGGCGCCACCATGCTTTGTCCCGCGTTCGTCGACATCGGCGACTTGATCAAGCTCGACACACGAACCGGAGAGTACATCGAGCGGGCGAAAGAATGACTCGGCTCGTTTCCAACTCGTTCCCACGCTGGAGCGTGGGAACGTATCCCCGGCCGCTCCGCGGCCTTGGAGCGTCGACGGCTCCTACCCGTGGAGTTGTGCGTAGGTTCTGCGCAGTCCAGCGCGACGAGGACGGAGAGCGTCCGTAGCGGCGTTCCCACGCAGAGCCGACCCGCTGCGCGGGTGCCCCGAACGAGATCCAATGACGAATGACTATTTACCAACCGCTTCCTGGTCCGTATTGCGGTCGCGGGCCGCATTGCTGCGAACCTTGCGTGAGTTCTTTCACCAGCGCGGTTTCCTGGAAGTCGAGACGCCGATCCTGTCGGCCGACGTGGTGGTGGATCGTCACCTGGAGCCCTTCCCGGTGGACATTGCCGCGGGCCGCGGCGCGCGGCGGATGTGGCTGCAAACCTCGCCCGAATTCGGCATGAAGCGGCTGATGGCGGCGGGCGGCGAGGCGATCTACCAGGTCACCCGCGCCTTTCGCCAGTCGGAACAGGGCCCCCGGCACAATCCGGAGTTCACGATGGTCGAATGGTACCGTCGAGGCGACGGCTTGGCCGAGGGGATGCGGTTCCTCGGTGAGTTGTGCGAGGCGCTGTTGGGGCTCGGCCCGGCCGAGTGCTTGAGCTACCAGGCCGCCTTCGAGCGCCATGCCGGAGTCGATCCGCACACGGCCGACATTCCCTGTTTCAAGGACATTGCGACTCGCCGGGGCATGACGCCGCCCGCAAGTATGGACGCGGCGGATCGTGACCTTTGGCTCGACTTGCTGTTGGTCGAGCTCGTCGAGCCGAACCTCGGCCGCGACCGGCCCGTGATCGTGTACGATTACCCCGCAAGCCAGTCGGCCTTGGCCCACGTGCGGCCCGGCCCGCCCGCGGTGGCGGAGCGCTTCGAGCTCTACGTGCGTGGCATCGAGTTGGCGAACGGCTATCACGAATTGCTCGACGCGGGCGTGCTTCGCGAGCGAAACCGGATGAACAACGCCGCTCGGCGCGTCGAAGGCAAGCCGGCGCTGCCGGAGGAGAGCCGCTTGTTGGCGGCGATGGACCAGGGTTTGCCCGCGTGCGCCGGCGTCGCCCTGGGGTTCGACCGCGTCGTGATGTTGGCCACCGGGGCGGAAAGTCTCGACGAGGTCATGGCATTTCCGTTTGGCCGAGCATGACGTTAGAAAGGATGAAGATGAAGGATGAAGGATGAAGGATGAAGCGTCTTCTTACATGTCTCCGCGTCTCCGCGTCTCCCCTCATCCCCTCATCCCCTCATCCCCTCATCCCCTCATCCCCACATCCCCTTTACTCGCCGCCAGTTCCGCCGCCACGCGCACGGCCTCGATCATGCCGCCGCACTCGGCGCGCCCTTGCCAGGCGAGATCGAAGGCGGTGCCGTGGGCGACGCTGGTCCGCACGATCGGCAGGCCGAGCGTGACGTTGACCGCGCGGTGCATTCCCAAGAGCTTCAGGGCAATGTGGCCCTGGTCGTGGTACATCGCCACGACGGCGTCGAACTCGCCGTCGCGGGCGCGAACCATCAGCGTGTCGGTCGGAAAGGGGCCCGCCACGTCGATGCCTTGCGCCTTGACCCGGGCCACGGCCGGCTCGATCAGCGTGCGTTCCTCTTCGCCGAACAAGCCGCCCTCGCCGGCGTGCGGGTTCAGCGCGCACACTCCGATGCGCGGACGCGCGGCTTTGAGCGAGCGCATTACGGTGTCGGCCAGGCGGATCTTGGTCATGATGGCACCGGTCGTGAGGTTGGCGATCACATCGCCGAGCGCCATGTGCAGCGTGACATGGACCACGCCCAGGCCCGCCGGGCCGCGAACCTGGCCGTCGGGGGCCAGGTAGAGCATCATGGCGAAGTCCGGTACGCCGCACAGTTCGGCCAGGAGCTCAGTGTGACCGGGGTACCGATGGCCGGCTTGCCAGAGCGCGGCCTTGTTCAAGGGGGCCGTCGTGATCGCGTCGACCTGGCCGGCCAGCGCCAGCTTCGCGGCCGCCAGCAGCGCGTCGTACGCCGCTTGCCCTCCGCGGCCGTCGATGACTGAAGGCGCGACCTGCAAGGCGGCATCGTCCACCGCGCGCAGGCAAGGGAGCAGGGCAGGGGAGGGGGCCGCCTCCGCGGGCGACGTGATCTCGACGACTTTCAGCCCGGCATTCCAGAGCCTTGCCGCCCTGCGCATGATTTCAGGGTGCCCCACGACCAGCGGAGTACACGACTCGTGCATTGCCGCGCGGGGCCAAGCGCCCGCGACGACCTCGGGTCCGATGCCCGCCGGATCGCCCATCGTCAGTGCCAAAAGCGGTTTTCGCATCGACGAATTGTAGCAGGCGGAGAAGGAAGCATGAAGGATGAGGGATGAAGTCTGAGATGGTCCGTCCTATCGCCCGACGCCCAATGCCTCAACCCTATCGGCCAATTCCTAACGCGGCTTCGCGCACCACCAAAAACCACCCTGTGCAGCGAGGAGTAGCCACAGATGGCGCAGCTTTCGCAGATGGGGAGCAATAAAGCCCGTGTAATCGCGCTTTTGAACAGAAGCTAACAAAGGAAACGAAGGAGATCTTGGCGGCGCGTGCCTTCGTTCTTCGTTTCCTTCGTTGCCTTTTGTTCAAATGTTCGTCTACCGCAAGCCGAAAGTCGGAGCGAACGCCGGACTGTACTTGATGCATGCGGCCCGCGCGCATCTTGCGCCGTAGGAATCTAACGTTCCTAATGCCGAACTCGTCCACATGCGCCGTTGAGCCGCAGGCCGGCGTCGAGCTGATCGACGAGCAATTCGCGTAGCTCGGCCGGCTTGATCACTTCGGCGAACCCGGTCCAAGCCAACAGCCACCACAGGATCTCGTCGAGCCCGTCCACGCGAAACGAAAGCGTCGCGCTTCCATCCGCGTGCTTATGCACCTGTTGCGTCGCGTGCCAAGTCGTCTCGGCCACTTGCGCGGCCGCTTCGCGAGTGAAGCGGATTTCGACGTCGTGGGTCGTCTCGCCGCGCCACACGTTCCAGGCGTTGCCGAAATACGCCCGCAAATCGAAATCGTCGGGCACGACCGCGGCGTGCTCCAGCACGCTGAGCGATCGAAAGCGGACGACCCGCAGGGTGAGCGGTTGGCTCGCCCAGTCGGGCCGAGCGATCAGGTACCAGGCGTGCTGCCCCAGGCAAAGCCGGTAGGGATGCAGCACTGCCTTCCAAGGCTTCGTCGCGTACGGACTGAGGTAGGTCGCCTCCAGTTGCTTGCGTTGAAGGAGAGCGCGTTGGATCGCGCGCAGCACGTCGCCGTGACCGCTGTGGTCGACCGTCTTCGGCCCGAGGGCCGTTATGACCTGCTGCGCCAAGGCCAACGTTTCGCCCGCCGTCGGATCGAGCGCCGCCAGCTTGCGCGTGGCGGCCGTCGCGCCCGAGCCAAGCTCCAGGGCCGGCACGCGGCTGAGCGCCGTGGCGGCCGCCTGACCGATCAGCTCGTCCTCGGTCAAGGGCAATGGGGCAAAGGCGTATCCGGGGCGCAGCGGCTCGTAACCGCCGTTCGTGCGGTCGAACTCGTAGCACAGGCCGGCCAACATCAGCACGTTCAGCAGGCGATGCACCTCGCGCTGGCTGCAGCGCAACTCGCGCGCCAGGCTGCCAGGGTTCCAGCTTCCGCACCCCTGCAGTAGCTCCAGGAGTTTCATGACCCGCAAGAGTTTTTCAGCCTGCTTGCCGCGCCGTTCGGCGTCGGTCCGCTTTTGCCTGAACGTGACGGTCTGTTTGGCTCGAGGTGCATGGTCCGTGGTGCGTTCGGTGTGCTTGGCCATGCCGCCAGCATAGCAACACTGACCCACCTTGGGCAGCGAACATTCGCCCCGGATCGTGCGTCATCAGGGGGTAGCCTTCCGACCCGCCTTACTCCCTCAAAGAGCCACTCCATGAGCTCCGCCGAGCTCATTGCGCCCCTTCCGATTGACACAGGGACGATCGACCCCCCGCCGACTGACCACCTGCCGACCGGCACCTCGGCCGGCCTGGTTTGCCCGGCCGCCCGCCACTGGCGCGAGACTCCGTTCGACACCGAAATCCGCCGCTGCTTCGGCGGCGCACGGGACGACTTGCTGTTCAAGCGGCAGGCATACCCGATGTACGATTTGCCCCAGTTCCACCAGGCCTTCGCAGCCTGCTTTGCCGATTGGAAGTTGACGGCCGAAGGGGCGGAATGGATTCGAGTCCGGGCTCGGTCTGGGCGCCCCAAACCACGCGGATGCTCGTCGCGCCGCGTGACTGGGCCGATTACGCCTTGGAAACGACCCGCTGTTACCGCCTTCCCGACGGCGGCCGCCGGGCGATCGTCGTTGAGGAATGGGGCCCGAACGAATTCCGGATACACTTCATTGGCCCACGCGCCCAAGAAGAGGTGCTGACGGCCGAGTTCGACGCCCTGTCACAACGGATGAAGCGGCCTCATTACCTGCAAGGCCAGGTGCTCAAACCGGGCGGGACGATCCTGGAAGGCTTCGAGCCGGCAACCTGGGACGACGTGGCCCTTGAGCCGGC